>JAOUEK010000394.1 GCA_029858755.1 Thermoleophilia bacterium | reverse complement strand
CCCCGTGGAGGCACGTGAGGCAGCGCAGCAGCTCGGCTGCCCGGTGGTGGTGAAGGCGCAGGTGCTGACGGGCGGCCGCGGCAAGGCGGGCGGCATCAAGCTCGCGGCGACCCCGGCGGAGGCAGAGGAGCGCGCGAAGGAGATCCTCGGCCTCGACATCCGCGGCCACGTCGTTCGCCGCCTGTGGATCGAGAAGGCCTCCGACATCGCGAAGGAGTACTACCTCTCGCTCACCTTCGACCGCGGTGCACGCAAGCCGCTCTTCATGTTCACGACCGAGGGCGGGGTGGACATCGAGGAGGTCGCGGCGACGAGCCCGGAGGCGCTCGTCCGGCTGCACGTCGACCCGCTCGAGGGCTTCCACCCGTGGCAGGGGCGCCGCCTCGTGTACGGCGCCGGCGTCACGGACGCCTCCGAGCAGAAGCAGATCGCGTCGATCGTCGGGAAGCTCTTCGACGCGTTCACCCGCTTCGACGCGATGCTGTGCGAGATCAACCCGCTGATCGTCACCCCCGACGGCGAGGTGAAGGCGCTCGACTCGAAGTTCACGGTGGACGACAACGCCCTCTTCCGGCATCCCGACATCGCCGAGATGCGCGACGTGACCGCCGCCGACCCGCTCGAGGCGTTCGCGCGCGAGAAGGGCGTCACCTACGTCAAGCTCGACGGGGAGGTCGGCGTGCTGGGGAACGGCGCCGGCCTGACGATGTCCACCGTCGACGTCGTCACCTTCGTGGGTGGGTCGCCGGCGAACTTCTGCGACCTCGGCGGCGGCGGGGACGCCCAGGGCGTCGTCGACGCGCTCGAGGTGATCACGCGCGACCCGCAGGTGACGGCGATCTTCTTCAACATCTTCGGCGGCATCACCCGCTGCGACGAGGTGGCCCGCGGGATCCTGCAGGCGCTCGGCCTGATGGCGCTCGAGCTACCGATCGTCGTGCGCCTCGACGGGACCAATGCAGCCGAGGGGCGCGCGATCCTGGCGGAGGCCGCTCCCGGCAACCTCCACGTCGAGCCGACGATGCTCGACGCCGCTCGACGCGCCGTGGAGCTGTCACGATGAGCGAGCCGTGGAGCGCCCGCGCGGCGGCGTATGTCGAGTCGGACGCGCATCGTGAGGGCGCCGACCTCGACCTGCTCGTCGCCTGGGCGGAGGGAGCGAGCACGGCGCTCGACGTGGCCACGGGCGGGGGGCACGTCGCGCGTCGCCTGCGTGACGCGGGACTGGAGGTGGTCACGTGCGATCCCGCGCCGGGCATGGGCCCCGACGTGATCTGCCACGCAGAGCACCTGCCCTTCGCCGACACGAGCTTCGACGTCGTCGCGTGCCGCACCGCCGCGCACCACTTCGCCGACGTCCGGGCCGCAGTGCGCGAGATGGCACGCGTCGCCGGCGACCGGGTGCTGATCGTGGACACCGTGCACATGGGAGATGACGTCGAACGGGCCGAGGTGCTCCGCGACCCGTCGCACGTCCGCAACTACACGGACGCCGAGTGGCGCGAGCTCGTGCTCGGCGCCGGGCTCGGCCTCGACGACGTCCGCTTCCTCGAGCACACGTTCGACGCGACCGCATGGCTCGCCCGCACCGGCTGCGAGGGCGACGAGGCGGAGCGCGTGGTCGCGCTGCTCGGTGGGCGCATCGCCGATGGCCGCGTCACGCTCGACAAGATCGCGATTCGCGCGGTGAGGGGGGCGTAGGGCGCAATGGCGATCATCGTCGACAACGACACGCGGCTCGTGGTGCAGGGGCTGACAGGGTCGGAGGGACGGTTCCACGGCCTGCGCAACCGTGCCTACGGCACGCAGGTCGTGGCGGGCGTGACGCCCGGGAAGGGTGGTCAGGAGGTCGAGGGCATCCCCGTCTACGACACCGTCGCGGCGGCGGTCGCCGAGGCAGGGGCGAACACGTCGATGGTCTTCGTCCCGGCTCCGTTCGCCGCCGACGCCGTCTACGAGGCGGTCGACGCCGGCGTGCACACGGTGATCGCGATCACCGAGCACGTGCCCGCCCACGAGATGCTGCGCATCAAGGCCTACGTCGATGCAAGGGGCGTGACCATGGTCGGGCCCAACTGCCCGGGCGTGCTCTCGCCCGGCAAGGCGAACGTCGGGATCATCCCCGGCGAGATCTTCGCGGGCGGCGCAATCGGCCTCGTCTCTCGCTCGGGCACGCTCACGTATCAGATCGGGCACGAGCTGACGCAGATGGGTCTCGGCAACTCCACGATCGTCGGCATCGGCGGCGACCCGATCGTGGGCTCGACGTTCATCGACGTGCTGCGCCGCTTCCAGGCCGATCCCGAGACCGAGTACGTGGTGCTGGTGGGGGAGATCGGCGGCGACGACGAGGAGAAGGCCGCAGCCTTCATCGAGTTGGAGATGACGAAGCCGGTCGTCGCGTACATCGCCGGCTTCACGGCGCCCCCCGGGAAGACGATGGGGCACGCGGGCGCGATCATCTCCGGCTCCTCCGGCACGGCGCAGGCGAAGAAGGACGCGCTCGAGGCGAAGGGGATCCGCGTCGGCACCACGCCGACGGAGACCGCTCAGCTCGTCGCAGAGCTCGCCCGCTGAATCGTCCGCACGCGTCGGCGCGCCAGGACGGCTGCGCCCGTCGTGGCCGCGACGGCGATCGGGCCCATCATCGGCAGTGCCCACCACATCAGCCCCGCCGTGCCGAGTGACGCGCCCGCGATGCACGCGGCGCCGACGCGCGGCGCGGCGCGGAGGAGCAGCACCCCTCCGACGAGTGCGGCGGCGAGCACACCCGACGTCCGCGACCAGGCCTCGACGTCTCCGGGCGCCCAGTCCTCGCCGTAGAGGTGGAGCCCGGCGAGCGCCGTCGCGAACCATGCGTGCTGGGCGACGAGGAAGACGTAGCTGGTGCCGGCAAGAGCCCAGCCTGCGCCGCGCAGGA
>JAOUEK010000393.1 GCA_029858755.1 Thermoleophilia bacterium | reverse complement strand
ACCCGGCCTGGAAGCTCCGAGAGCCATAGCTCCGCCACCCTGCGCACCGCTTCGGGAGACCCGAGCTCCGCGGCGAGGCGGTCGAGCGTCTCGACGATCCGCCGGGCCTCGTCGGCGTCGTCGACCGCCGCGGTCGGGGCCGTCTGCTCCGGAAGCGGCGCGGGCTCGGCTGCCGGCTGCACGGGGGAGAGGTCCGGGAGCCAGCGGCCCAGGACGTCGGCGAGGTCGTCGAGCAGGAGCGGCTTCGTCACGTAGTCGTCCATGCCGGCTTCCAGGCAGACGGCCCGGTCGTCGGGCATCGCGTTGGCGGTCATCGCCACGATCGGCAAGCGGCGCGCGTCGGCGGCTGCTGCCTCGAGGGCCCGGATCGCGCGCGTCGCCTCGAGGCCGTCCATCTCCGGCATCCGCAAGTCCATGAGCACGAGGTCGTAGTGGCCGCGCTCGATCGCGGCGACCGCGGCCGCTCCGGTGTCGACGGCACGCGCCGTCACCCCCAGCCGGCTGAGCTGCCGCATCGCCAGCTCCCGGTTCACGGGGCTGTCCTCGGCGAGCAGCACGGTGCCCGAGAGCTCGACGGCCGGGTCGCGAGCCACAACCCGCCGCTCGGCGTCGAGGTCGCCCGACCCGCGTTGGAGGCTGACGGTCGCGGTGACGGAGGTGCCCTCACCCGGCACGCTCTCGATCGCGATGCCGCCGTTCATCAACGTGACGAGCTGCTTCGTGATCGTGAGCCCGAGGCCCGTCCCCTCGTGGCGTCGCGTCGAGGACGAGTCCGCCTGGGCGAACGGCTCGAAGATGTGCTCCTGCTCCTCCAGCGGGATGCCGATGCCCGTGTCCGCGATCACGAGCCTGACCGTCGCCGCCTCGTCGCTCACCGAGTCGAGGCCGACGCTCACCGTCACCCGGCCGTGATCGGTGAACTTGACCGCGTTCCCCACGAGGTTGAGGAGGATCTGGCGGATCCTCACGGGATCGCCGAGCAGATCGCGCGGGAGCGTCTCGTCGACCGTCGTCACCAGCTCGACGCCCTTCGCGTCGGCTCCGGGTCTCACGACGTCCGTCACCGAGCCGGCGAGCCCCGCCAGGTCGAGCGGCTCGGAGAGGAGCTCGACGTGCCCCAACTCCGCTTTCTGCAGGTCGAGGATGTCGTTGATCACGGCGAGCAGCGCGCCCGCCGAGCTCCTGACGATGGACACGAGCTCCTGCTGCTCGGCGTCGAGGCTCGTCCGCTCGAGGAGGTCGATCGTCCCCAGGACGCCGTGCATGGGCGTCCGGATCTCGTGGCTCACGGTCGCGAGGAACTCGGACTTCACCCTCGACGCCTCGACGGCGCGATCGTGAGCCTCCTCGATCGCGCGTTGCGCGTCGATGCGAGGTGTCACGTCACGGTATCCCCAGAGATGTCCGCGGTACACGCCGCCGACCACGATCGGCACGTAGTCGCGCTCGAAGACGCGACCGTCGCCGAACTCGACCACCTCCTCGCGCACCGCCTCCCGCTCCTCGAGGATCTCGTCGATTCGCGCGATGAACCGGTCGGGGTCTGCCGCCAGCGCCTTTGCCTGCTCGGCTGCTGCGCGGCAGTCCGCCCCGACGAGCTGATCGGGCGCGACGGGGATCCCGAAGATCGAGCAGAACGCCTCGTTCGTGAGCACGACGCGGCGGTGCTCGTCCTCGAGCAGGATGCCCGCCTGGAGGCTCCCGATCAGGGTCGTGAGGCGTGTGCCCGTGTCGCGGAGGCCCTCCTCGGCATGCCTCCGCTCGGTGATGTCCAGCAGGTAGCCGAGCCGGTAGAGAGGCCGACCCTGCTCGTCGAGGACCGGCTTGTCCTCGGCCTGCACCCACACCACGCGCCCGTCGGCGGTGATCAGCCGGAACTCCGCCCGGAACGGCGCCTCCGCGCGCTCCGAGGCGACGTGAGCTGCACGAATTCGATCGCGGTCGTCGGGGTGGAGGACCTGGAAGAAGAAGTTCGGCTCGGTCGTCCAGAGCGTGGCCGGGTACCCGGTCAGCTCGAGGACGTTGTCGCTCATGAACAGCGACGTGACGTCCTCGCCGAGCTCGTCGATGTAGGTGACGAGCGGCTGCTGCTCCACGAGCGTCCGGTAGCGGCGCTCGGCGTCCGTGAGCGCGGCATTCGCGGCACGCAGCTGCGAGCCCGACCGCTCGAGCTCCGTGTTCAGCGTCGCCAGGTCCTGCAGGCTTCGCTCCTGCGTGCGCTTGAGGATGAGCAGGTCGGGCGTCGGATCGCTGGCGGCGAAGTCCGCATAGCCGACACCGAGCCGTGACATGTCGGACTCGCTGGCCAGTGCGAGCGAGCCGAAGAAGACGATGCGGTCGCCCGTCGGGGAGAGGAGCGGCTGGCATCTGAGCGAGAGATCGTGGTCGAGCGAGCGAAGGAGGAAGGCCATTCCCGCGCGCGCCCGGACCTCGGCGGGCGTGTCGACGCCTCGAGGGCGCTCGATCGTGAACGCGTCGGCGAGCTGCTCACCCGCCAGGTCGCGACCGAGCGCCTTGCGCAGCGATGGGCCGATGCGCTCGATCACGAGGTCGCCGGAGCACACGACCGAGAAGGGCGCGACCGCGTCGAGCTGATCGTCGTGGAGCTCGAGCACCATCGTCCCCGGTCAGAGGGCGATCTCGAACACGTCGTGGTCGATCGCGTTGCCGCGCTCGGCGACGTGCGTCACCTCCACCTCGACGTCGCACACCTCGGCGAGGCCTTCGAGCAGGCCCACCACGAACGGCGCGAGCCCGGTCCGCTCCGATCGGTAGTGCACGGTGATGAGACCGTTGTGCTGCGGCTCGACCTCGATCGACGGTGGCCGCAGCTTCGGGAAGAGCGCCTGCAGCCTGGCATGCATGTCGTCGAGGCCGGCGAGGATCTCCCACAGCTCGAGCCCCGCTGCGTCGAGGAAGCTGCCGTAGTTCTCGG
>JAOUEK010000392.1 GCA_029858755.1 Thermoleophilia bacterium | reverse complement strand
CCGGGCGAGCGCCACACGCGGGCCCTCCGCCGGCCTCGGCCAAGACCTGCGCCTGCGCGGCGAACGCCTCGTCGGCTCCGGCCTCGAGCTCGACGGCGAGCTGCTCCAGCTCTCCGCCTTCACCAGCGAGGACGCAGGGGCGCGAGCGTTCGGGCGGATCGCACGACCGAGCAAGCGCAGCCCGGCTGCGTGAAAGACACATCGGCATCCACCCGACGATCGAACGATCGTGTGACGACGTCGAGCCGTGAAGGCTCCGTGGGAATGGCCGCCACAGCTCACCCGACGGAACTGACCACATCACTGACCACACGCCCACGAACGTGTGGATCAACACAAAGATCGGACGCCGCGAAGCCAGGATTCATGCGGGTTTGCGGGGATGGAGCTAGTCGGACTCGAACCGACGACCTCCTGGGTGCGATCCAGGCGCTCTCCCAACTGAGCTATAGCCCCGCGGGGGGCGAAGTGTAGCGGCGGCTACGGCTCGCGACCCTCGAACAGCTGCCCGGCACGGATGCGCTCCGCCATCTCCTTCGACTCCGCGCGGTACCACGTGCCGTCCTCGAACTCGATCGCCGGCATCATCGCCTGCCCGGTGCCCGCGATGATGTCCGTGCGCTTGCTCCGCGGCAGCGCGACGCGCGTGACGCGCTCGTAGTCGACGCCCGCGTCCTGGAGCGCCTTCTCCACCTGCCAGCACCCGTGGCTCTTCACCTTCAGGAACGTGAACGAGCAGCGGTGCAGCTTCACTGCCATCTCGACCTCCTCGCCGACCACCATACGATACGCAGGTGCGCGCGGTCGTCCTAGGGCCCGGAGGGGAGCCGGAGCTCCGAGACGTCCCCGAGCCGGAAGGGCCGGGCGAGGTCGTGCGAGTGCTGGCCTGTGGCCTGTGCGGCTCGGACGTGGAGAAGCTCGGCGACCCCTCGCGTGCCGGTGCGGTGCTCGGGCACGAGGTCGTCGCGCGGACGGAGGGCGGCCAGCGGGTCGCACTCGTCCATCACACGTCCTGCGGAACGTGCGAGCGGTGCCGCGAGGGCCACGAGTCGCTGTGCGAGTCGTTCGCGGCCGCCACCATCGTCCCCGGCGGCCTCGCCGAGCGTGTGGCGGCCACGGAGTGGGTCGAGCTCCCCGAGGCGATCGACGACGCGCGGGGAACCATGGTCGAGCCGCTGGCCTGCGTCCTCCGCGGCCTGCGCTGCGTCCCGCCCGGGGACGCTCTGGTCGTCGGTCACGGCTTCGTCGGGCATCTGTTCGCGGCGGCCCTCCGCCATCGGGGCGACAGGGTGTTCGCGATCGACGCCGACCCGCGGCGCGCCGGCCCATCACCGGGGGAGCCGGTCGACACGGCCATCGTCTGCGGCCCCGGCGGCGCCGGGTCGGCGCTGGCGGCGGTGCGCCCCGGTGGCACGATCCTCGTCTTCGCAGACGGCGGGCAGATCCCGGCGGACCCGGTCTACCGCAACGAGCTCACCGTCCTGGGCGTCCGCTCCGCGTCACCCGTGACGATGCGCGAAGCCGTCGCCCTCCTGCCCGAGCTCGACCTGCCGGAGCCGACAGTGCTTCCTCTGCAGCGGTTCCACACGGCCGTCGACCTCTTCCGACGGCGAGATGCCCTGAAGGTGGTGCTCGTACCGTGAGCGCGACAGGTCGTGCGATCGGTCTCAGGCACCGTGACACGTGGCCTGGGCACCTGTTTCGTGTCACCTCATCCGCACGCGCAACGACGAGAAACCAGCCGCTGTGCAGGGGATTCGTGCGGACGACCGCCGTGCGCACGAAAGCGGTGTCCGACACCGAGGTCGGGGCAGGCGGCCTTCGTGCCGACGTGGAGTCGGGCTGTCAACAAGGTGCGACCGCGAGATGAGGGCGCTCGTCTTCCACGGGCCGGGCGACGTTCGGGTCGAGGACGTCCCGCGACCCGAGCCCGCCGAGGAGGGCGACGTCCTGGTGCAGATCGAGGTCGCGCTCACCGACGGCACCGACCTCAAGGCCTTCCGTCGGGGTCACCCGGTGCTGCTCGGCCCGCCGCCGAGCCCGTTCGGGCACGAGTTCTGCGGGATCGACGTCGCCACCGGCCGCCGCGTCGTCGCAGCCAACTCCGCCCCCTGCGGCGCGTGCCGCCCGTGCACCCGGGGGCAGGAGACGCTGTGCGAGTCGCTGCTCCCGCTGCTCAACGGCGCCTACGCCGAGTACCTCGTGGTCCCGGAGCGAATCGCGCGGATCAATCTCCTCCGCGTCCCCCCCGGCCTCAGACCGGAGGTGGCCGCGATGGTGGAGTCGCTCGCCTGCTGCCTGCACGGAGTCGCAGTCGCGGGGGTCACGCCCGGCGACACCGTCGCAATCGTCGGGCTCGGTCCGATCGGCCTGATGCTCTGCGCGTGCGTCGCCGACGCCGGCGGTCGGCCCGTCGCCGCGGGAGGGCGGCCGGAGCGCCGCGAGCTCGCCCCGCTCTTCGGGGCGGTCGCCGGCGAGCCAGGAGGTGCGGACGTCGTGATCGAGGCAGCCGGCAGCGTGGAGGCATGGGACGCGGCGCTGACGCTGGTGCGCCCGGGCGGCACCGTGCTCGCCTTCGGCGGCCTGCCGCGCGACGCCCGCGTCGAGGTCGACCCCTACCGCATCCATTACGAGGAGGTGACGCTCCGCGGCGCCTTCCACCACACGCCGCGCGACACCCGCGCGGCGCTCGGCTTTCTCGCGAGCGGCGCGTATCCGTTCGAGCAGCTCGTCACCCACCGTGTCGGCCTCGAAGGCGTCGCGGCGCTCTTCGCCGACCCACCCGACGACTACCTCAAGGCCGCCGTCGTCCCGTGAGACGTCCTGTGTCAACCCCTCGTGCGTCGGCGGCAGGCACCGGCCGCGCCAGCGGCCGCTTCAGGGGTTGTCGCGAGCACGGATCTGCTGCTGCAGATCCGTGCTCTGCGGGGGGAAGGAGCGTGAGCCG
>JAOUEK010000019.1 GCA_029858755.1 Thermoleophilia bacterium | reverse complement strand
CGCGATCCCGCTCGCCCTGGGCTACTCCTGGGCCCGCAGCGGGCCGCGTGGGCTGCTGCGCGCCGCCGCAGCGGTGCTGCCCGCGGTCGTCGCCGGGATCGTGGTGCAGCAGGCGGTGGTCGCGGGGTCGATCGGCAGTGGCCGCTCCTTCGCGCAGGTCGAGCGCTACTCGGCCGAGCTGTCGGACCTCGTCACGCGCGGCGTGGGCTCGGGAGTCGAGGAGCTCGTCTTCCTGGGGTGGCTGACGCCCCTCCTGGCGCTCGCAGGGCTCGCGCTCACGTGGACGAGGGACAAGGGCTTGACGGTCGTCCTGGCCGTCGCCGCGGTCGTGCCCGTCCTCCTCTCGCTGGGCGCGAACCTCCCCGGCTACGAGACGCTGTGGCGCGCGCTGCCGCCGCTCCATGCGACACGCGTTCCCGAGCGCCTGCTCCCGGTCGCCGCGCTCGCCCTGGCCGCGCTCGTCGCCCTCGCGCTCGACCGCCTTGTGACGATCAGTCACAAGGACGGGTGGTGGGCGGCGGCGGGCGGCGCCGTCGCGGTGGCGGCGATCGCGGTCGACCTGCGCGTGCCCGTGTTCGGCGCCGTCGCCCCCGACCGCCCGAGCGCCGCGTACGCCTCGGTGCGCGGGGCGGGCAGGCTGCTCGAGCTCCCGGTGATCCGTCCCGACATCCATTACGGCAGCGTCTACCTCGCGTACGCGCGGCAGTCGCCGCGCGAACGGCCCCAGGGATACTCGACGACCGCACCGCCGGCTGCCGACCGGCTCGCGCGTGAGCTCCGCGCGATCTCCTGCGGCCGCGCCCCGGTGCCACCACGGCTCGGCGTCCGCTTCGTCGCGGTGCACCGCGCCGTCTACGAGCAGAGCGGGTTCTTCGCGCGCTCGTGCCCGAACGACGCGGAGGCACGTCTGCGCGCCGACGGCTGGCAGCTGCTCGCCCGGGACGGGCCGATCTCGACATGGACGCGCTGAGCGCGCGCCGTCACATGCCCATCGCGTGGTAGCCGGCGTCGACGTAGAGCGTGGTGCCGGTCACGTTCGCCGCGTCCGAGGAGAGCAGGTAGGCGGCGGCAGCACCGCAGTCGTCTGCGTCCATGTGACGGTGCAGCGGCGCGCGCTGCTCGAACATCTCCTCCATCGTCGTGAAGCCCGCGATCGAGCGGGCGGCGAGCGTGCGCACCGGGCCGGCGGAGATCGCGTTGACGCGGATGTTCGAGTGCCCGAGATCCCACGCCAGATAGCGCACCGACGCGTCCAGTGTGGCCTTCGCCACCCCCATCACGTTGTAGTGGGGGACGGCCCGCACGCCGCCGAGGTACGTCATCGTCACGATCGAGCCGCCACCGCGGGCCTGCAGCAGCGGCTCCGCCCGCCGGGCGGCGGCCACGAGCGAGTAGGCGCTGATGTCCACCGCCATCCAGAAGCGATCGCGCGGCGTGTCCGTGAAGCGCCCCTCGAGGTCCTCGGCGGCCGCGAAGGCGACCGAGTGCACGAGGCAGTCGAGCCCGCCGCCGAAGGCGTCGGCGGTGGCCGCGAAGACGCGGTCGAGGTCGTCCTCGGAGCGCACGTCGCATTCGCCGACGACGTGACCGCCGACCGACTCGGCGAGGTCGCGCACGCCCTTCTCGATCCGCTCGCCCTGGAAGGTGAAGGCCAGCTCGGCACCCTCCTCGCGGAGGCGCCTGGCGATCGCCCAGGCGATCGACCGCTTGTTGGCGACACCCAGCACCAGCGCCTGCTTGCCCTCGAACCGCCCGGCCACGCGACGATCCTACAGCGGTACCGTGCCGGAGATGCGCGCGCTCGCCCACGACGGCTTCACGTACCCGCTCCCCGCCGGCCACCGGTTCCCGCTCGGGAAGTACCGGCTCGTCCGGGAGGGGGCGGCGCGGCGTCCGGCGGTGACGCTCGCGACGCCGAGGGCCGCGACCTGGGAGGAGCTGGGACGCGCCCACTCGCCCGCCTACCTCCACCGCGTGCGCGACGGGTTGCTCGAGCGGCGCGAGGTGCTCGCGCTCGGCCTGCCGTGGTCGGAGCAGCTCGTCGAGCGGTCACGCCGCGCGACGGGGGCGACGATCCTCGCAGCCCGGGCCGCGCTCGAGGACGGGGTGGCGATGAACCTGGGCGGCGGCACGCACCACGCGTTCGCCGACGCGGGCCGCGGCTTCTGCGTGTTCAACGACGTCGTCACCTCGATCCGCGCCCTGCGCGCCGAGGGCCTCGCCCACCGCGTGCTGGTCGTCGACCTCGACGTGCACCAGGGCGACGGGACGCACGCGCTGCTCGCCCACGACGACGAGGCGTTCACGCTCTCCGTCAACGGCTTCCGCAACTACCCGTTCCGGCGGGTGCCGGGCGATCTCGAGCTGGAGCTCCCGGACGGCACGCGCGACGGCGAGTACCTGGAAGGGCTGCGGAGCCTCCTGCCCGAGGCGATCTCGCGCTCGCGGCCGGAGCTCGCCTTCTACCTCGCCGGCGCCGACCCGTACGAAGGCGACCGGCTGGGACGGCTGGCGCTCACCAAGGACGGGCTGCGGGCGCGCGACGAGCTGGTGCGGGACGCGCTCGCGGCAGCGGGCGTCCCGGTGTGCGTTACGCTCGCCGGCGGGTACGCGGAGGACATCCGCGACACGGTCGAGATCAACCTGGGGACGGTGGACGCATTCAGCGCATAGCGGTGGTCACGGGCGCCTCGTCCGGGATCGGGGAGGCCACTGCGCGCATGCTCGCCGCCGACGGCTGGCGCTGCGTCCTCGTGGCGCGCCGAGAGGACCGCCTCCGGGCGCTCGCCGCGGAGATCGACGGCGAGGTTGAGGTGTGTGACGTCGCAGACCGCGAGGCCGTCGCCGCCGTGGCCGAACGCGTGCTCGGACGGCACCCGGCGGTCCACCTGCTCGTGAACAACGCCGGGATCCCGGCGCGAGGCTCGTTCCTCACGCTCGATGCGGAACGGATCGAGCACGTGTCGCTGGTCAACTACCTCGGCGGGGTGTGGTGCACGCGGGCCTTCCTCCCCGGCCTCGAGGCCGCGAGGGCCGGCGGCGACAGGGCCTCGGTGGTCAACGTCGTCTCCGTCGCCGGCACCGTTGCCTTCGCCCCCGCGGGCCCGTACGCGGCTGCGAAGCACGCGCAGCTCGCCTTCTCGCGCTCCTGCGGTGCTGCTCTGCGCCGCCGCGGCATCGGCTGCCACGCGATCATGCCGGGCTTCCTGGAGACGGAGGGCTTCCCCCAGCACGAGGTGCTGAGCAGCCGGCTGCTCCGCCGCTTCCTGATCGACACCGACGACGTCGCCCGCGCGATCTTGCGCGCGGTCGAGCGGAACCGCAGCGAGGTGACGGTGCCGTGGTTCCCCTACCGACTGATCACCTTCGCCCACGCGCTGTCGCCGGTGCTCGTCACGCGCCTCGCCGGGTGGTTCACGTACCACCGCGGCGAGGAGCGCGTCTAGACGACGCGCCGCGACCGTCGAGCGGCGAACGGGCTCAGCCGCGCTTGCGGGCCAGGTACCAGCCGACCTCGACCTCGTACACCGGTGCGGGAGCCAGCGACCGCACGCGCTCGCGCTGCTCGCCCTCGAGGCCGACGAGGTCGAGGTAGCGCTCGACGTCGCGGCGCTCGGTGACGATGTCGTTCGAGAGCACGACGAGGTCGTTCGCGTCGAGGAAGCCCCGCACGTCCGCGTCGGGGAGCAGCCGGGTATGGGACGAGTCGCGCGTGCGCTCGAACCGGTCCTGCTCGATCGACACCATCGGGTCGACATCCCCCAGCTGGTCGACCAGCAAGATGCGGCCCCCGGGGCGCGTGACCCGTGCCAGCTCGCTGACGACCAGCTCCGGGCGCCGGACGTGGTGGAGGAGGCGCAGGCAGCCGACGAGGTCGAACTCGCCGTAGCCGAAGGGGAGCGCGGTCGCGTCGGCGACCTGGAAGGAGCAGTTCGCCGGCGCGCCGTCGCGCGCTGCGGCGAGCAGCTCCTCGCTCGTGTCGATGCCGATCACCTCCGCCGCGTGCGGGGCGACGGCGTAGGCGAAGGCGCCGGTCCCGCAGCCGACGTCGAGCGCTCGCACGATGCCGTCGAGCGAGCCGAGCAGCCGGAGTAGGCGCGCCTCCAGGTCCGCAGCGCGCTCCTGTTGCAGCGCCTTGCGGGCGGCGAGGTCGTCACGCATCGACGACCACCCGGGTCGCGCGACTCGGCCGCGACGTCAGCCCGCAGACGACCTCGTAGGCGATCGTCCCCGCGACACGCGCGTGGGCCTCAGCCGTGATCCCGTCGCCGAGCAGCGTCACCGGCGTCCCGGGATCGACCGGGCCCGGGAGCTCGACGGCGACGGCGTCCATGGACACGGTGCCAACGATACGCCGCCGCGCGCCCGCGACGAGCACTTCCGTGCCGGTCAGGTCGCGGCGGAGGCCGTCGCCGTAGCCGACGGGCACGATCCCCACCCAGGTCTCGTCACGCGCGACGAAGCGGAGACCGTAGCCGGTGCCCTCGCCCCGCGCGAGGCGACGGGCGAGGGCGACCTCCGACTCCCAGCGCAGCGCCGGCCGGAGGCCCCAGCGCGCTCCGTGGTCGCCCAACGGGTCGACCCCGTAGAGCGCGATCCCGCAACGCGCAGCGTCGAGTCGCGACTCGGGCAGGGTGAGCGCCGCCGCGCTGTTCGCCGCGTGGCGCGTGAGCCCCGTGTGGCCCGCCGTGGCGCGCAGGAAGCGCTCGAGCTGCTCGCGGGCGAACGAGGGGTCGGAGTCGGCAGTGGCGAAGTGCGTCATCAGCCCGACGACATCGCGTCCGGGGGTGAGCAGCTCACCGAGCCCCCACCGGCCCATCCCGGTGTCCAGCTTCAGGTGCACCGGGATCCCCTCCGGCACGTCGCCGGCGGCAGTCACGAGCTCCAGTCGCGCCTCGCGCGCGGGCCGCACCTCATCGGCGGCCGCCGGCCCGAGCACGATCAGGCGGGCGCCGGGGACGAGCGGGCGCAGCGCGAGTGCCTCGGGGACGGTGGCGACGCACAGGGCCGTGGCCCCGGAGGCGAGCGCCGCGGGAGCGACGTCCTCGGCGCCGTGCCCGTACGCGTCGGCCTTGACGACGGCCCACAGCTCGGCGCCGTCGAGCGCCGAGAGCAGCACTCCGACGTTGTGCCGGATCGCCCCCAGGTCGAGCGTGAAGTGCGATCGCGCCACGACCGGATCAGACCTCGATGCGCATGCCGTCGAAGGCGAACGTGACCGGCAGCCCCTCGTCCCCGAGCCGGTGCTCGACGGCGAGCAGGTCGTCGTAGCTCAGCCCGTCGAGCTCCTCGATGTGGTGGAGGACGACGCGGGACGCATCGAGCCCGCGCACGACCTCGATCGTCTCCGCGAACGTGGCCTCGAAGCGCAGGATCGGGTGCTCGGGGTCGATCCGGCGCTCGCCCGTCAGCGGGTGGTGCTCGCACACGCCCATGGGCAGCACCGCCAGGTCGCACCCGCGAAGCTCGGCGGGCGGCACCCAGCCGTTGAGCTCGTCCATCGCGAGCAGCAGGCGTGAGGCCCCGTCCGAGAGCTCGAACGCGTACACGTAGTCCTCGGCGAGCCGGAACGGCCGGATCGTCACGCCCTCCAGCTCGACCATGTCGCCGTCGGCGAGCTCGTTGATGTGGAGCCACCCTCTGCGCTCCATGAACTCCAGGTGAGCCATGCCGCCGAGGTACTCGCGGAAGTCGGCGGCCACCTGTTGCGGCAGGTAGACGTCGGTCGCGAGCTGACGCTTCGCCTCGGGCGGCCAGCCGCGGAAGTCGCCGTTGCGCGTCTCCCACACGCGGCGACCCATCGTGTGGTCGGGATGCCAGTGCGAGTAGAAGCACGCAGCGATCTCCGCGACGCCCGCCCGGTCGAGCTGGAGCTTCGCCTCCTCGGGCGTGTCGAAGACGACGTCTGGGCCGTGCACGAAGACGCTCGGCCCGGTGCGGGCGTAGGGCACGCCCTTCGTCCGCGCCTCGACGCAGACGTCGCACTCGCAGGCCGGTCGGGGCGTCGTGGTGGCGCCGCCCGAGCCCAGGATCTCGACCACCATCCTGCGATCGTAGTGCCGCGACCGCCGACCGAGGCCGCTACTGGATCCGCACCTCGCAACTGGCGTGGAACGTGTCGAGGCCGGGGCCGCCGAGGCAGACGTCGAAGCCGGCGTTGCCCTTGAGGTCGTCGTTCCCGGCGCCGGCGACGATGCAGTCGTCGCCGGCAGCCCCGTTCAGCCTGTCGTTGCGCGGCGTGCCGATGATCAGGGCCGAGTTCCCGCCGCCCCCGCCACCGGGCCCGACGATCACCGTCAGGTTCAACGCAGCGCACTCGTCGGGCTTGACGTCGTTCGCGCTGGGGGCGGCGTTGGTGACGTCGTCCGCGGAGCTGGACGCCACCGTGTTCGTCGCGGTCAGGGCGCCGGCGGCGACGAGCGCGAGCGCGAGCGCGGCCAGCGCGAGCAGCCGAAAGCGGCCGATCATCGGCCGCGCGCGGGCAGCGCCGAGCGCTGCTCCGCGACCACATCTGCGGAGCGGTAGCGGTACAGCGCGAGCCCGTCGTCGACGTAGTACACGTCACGGCCATGGCGCGCATCGCGCAGGATCACGCGGTCGAAGCGCTCGGCAACGCGCGCCAGCTCGTCGACCGAGCCCACGTCCGTGAGCCAGCGCGTCTCGGGGACGTCGACCCGGGCGTCGACGAGTCGCGCGCCGTACCGCGCCCGGATCCGGCCCGACTCCCCGGCCGCCAGCTCCCGGCCGAGCAGCACGGCGGCGGCCACCGCGGCGAGCAGCGAGACGCCGAGGCCCAGCAGGGCGATCGACCGCGCTCGCTGCACCGAGACGGCAGCGACACCCAGGCCGATCACCCGGGGCACCTGCTCGGTTGCGGCGGTGTTCTGCTCCACCTCGAACGACGGCGCCGAGCCGTCCGCACTCGGTGCCGGGCGCAGGGAGAAGGCGTCGAGCGAGAGGTCGAGGGACGGGCGGTACGTCTCGTCCACCAGTGCCGTGCCCGCATAGCCGGCAAGCTGGACGGTCGGCGTCACGCGCACCGTGAACAGCGTCGCCGTGGTGCCGGTCAGGGCCTTCACGCGGTCGACCACCGCACGAACGGCGGCGACGTCGAGCGTGCCCTCGACGTGAGCGACTCCGTCCGCGAACGGCTGCTCGGCGCCGATCGGCAGCGTCCGCGCCCAGCCGAGCCCGTCCGAGACGACGGCGTCGAGCCGGATCCCGCCGCGCACGTCGGAGGGGCCGCGCGCCGTGAAGCGGTAGTCGAACGCGACGCGGAGCTGTCGCACGAGGCTCGTGAAGACGGTGTCGCCCGTCGACAGCGTCCCGCTCGGGTAGACGGCGCTCCGGGGGACGGACGCCTGATAGGAGAACGTCCCGGCGTGGCGCTGCGCGTCCGGGACCTCGACCGTCCGAGACGGCGAGCGGCCGAACGCCATCGCAGCGAGCAGCCCGAAGACGCAGAGCGCGGCGACCGCCCCGGTGAGGAGCGCCCGCGGCGGCAGGAGCGTCGCCCGGCCCGAGCTGGGGACGACCACGAGCGGCTCGGCCTGCGCGGGGCCGGCGCGACGACGGGACACCTCACGCCCGCCCGCGAGCAGGCCGAAGACGACGAGGAACGTGAGCGCGGAGAGCACGACGGGGTGACGCACCCACCCGAGCGGCCTCCCTGCTCCCGGCACGAGCAGCCAGGCCTCGCCGCGGATCCGATCAGCGGTCGGACGCTCGGGATCGCGGTAGCCGTTGTTGTCGCCCTGCATCACGAAGCGAGCGCCGTCTCGGGCGACGATCCGGTGCAGCACGTCGCGCTGGAGCTCGGCGCTCCGGTAGAGGACGATGTCGCCGACCTCGTACGTGTCGCGGGCGCGCGTGAGCACGAGGTCGCCGGCGTGGAAGGTCGGCTCCATGCTCGACCCCGAGGTGATCACGTAGGCCGTGCGCCCGCCGACCTGCAGCGGCGCGAGGAAGACGGCGGCGACCGCGAGCGCCGTTCCGAGCACGGCGGCGGCGGAGAGCCCGATGAGGCGTGTGCGACGCATGGCGGCGGAGCTTCGTCTGTTCGTCCGGGCGGGCGGTTCCCCTCCCGCCCGGACGAACGGAAGACGACTACTGGACGGCGATCACGCGGAGCTGGTCGGCGGCGAGCACCGTCGGCTCCGAGCCCGTCGGGAAGTCACACGACACCGACGTGCCACCGGTCACGGTGCAGTTGGAGTAGGTGGTGCCGGTCGAGACCAGCTTCACCTTGACCTCGCCTGCGGCCGAGTTGAGCGTGAAATCGACCTTGTCGATCAGCGAGGGGTCGGTCGCGTTCAACGTGTAGTCGACGTTCGTCACCGTGTAGCCGCTGATCGTGTTGTTGCCGTCGCCCGCGTACGAGCCGGGGACGGTGTTGGTGGCCGTGAAGCCGTACGTGGCGGCTGCGACGACGAGGGCGAGCAGTACCGCGATCAGGGTCCTGCGCCGACGCTTTGTGCGAGTCATACGTAGTCCTTCCATGGGTCGAATGGCGGCGATACGACGATGTCAACGTCGGCGATTTCGGCTCCCCAGGGCTCCCCCATAAGGGGTAACCCGCGATGTCCTCACCTGGTGGAGCAGGCGGCGCCCGTCGGCGCGCCGTCAGGACAGCGCCCGGGGCAGTGCCGTGACCACGTCCGATGCGACGAGGCCGGGCTGCTCGGGCACGCTGGCGGCCGCGATCCCGTGGGCCACCGCCGCCGCGGCCGCAGCCTCCGCGGCGCCGAGACCCTTGGCCAGGAACGCCGCGATCACACCCGTGAGCACGTCGCCGCTGCCCGCAGTGGCGAGCGAGGGGGGCGCCTGATCGCAGACGATCGGCCCCTCCCCAGGTGCCTGCACGATCGTGTCCGCACCCTTCAGCAGGACGACGGCACCGTAGGCCTCGGCGCAGCGCTCGGCGGCCTCGAGCCGGTGCTCGTTCACCCATCCCGCGTCGGTGTCGAGCAGCCGCGCGAGCTCCCCGGCGTGCGGCGTCAGCACGGTCGGCGCCGCGCGCCGAACCGGCTGCAGCTCGTGGAGCGCGTCGGCGTCGACGACGGTGGGGAGCTCGACCCTCCGCAGCAGCTCGGCGACGAGACCGCGCGCCTCCTGCCCGCGGCCGAGCCCCGGGCCGAGCGCCAGCGCCCGGGCGCGCTGCGCCTCCGCGAGGATCTCGTCGGCCGCCGTCTCCCAGGCGAACCCGCGCTTCACCGGCTCGAGGGTGAGCCCCTCGACCACCGTCAGCGACTCGCGCGGCACGGCAAGCGTCACGTAGCCGGCGTCGGCGCGCAGCGCTGCGGTGGCCGTGAGCACCGCTGCGCCGGTCATGCCGGGCGAGCCGCCCACGACGAGCACCGTCCCGGCGGTGTACTTGGAGTCGTGGGGCGCCCTCCGGGGAACCGAGCGCAGGATCGCCTCGGTGGCGCGGTGCGCGCGGGTCTCCGCCGCCTCGAGCCCGATCTCCGCGACGACGACGCGGCCCGCGTGGAAGCGGCCGGGCGCGACGGCGACGCCGACCTTGCGCCCGTGGAAGGTCACGGTGAGGGCTGCCTCGACGGCTGCACCCTCCACTTCGCCCGTCGACGCGTTCACGCCCGAGGGCAGGTCGACGGCCACGACCGGCGCGTCGCAGGCGTTGATGCGCTCGATCATCGACGCGGCCTCCTCGCGAGGGGCCCCGCGGAAGCCCGTGCCGAAGAGCGCGTCGATGACCACGTCGTACCGCTCGGGCTCGTCCGTTTCCTCCGCCACGCGCCCCGCCTCGCTGAGCACCCGCGCCGCGATCCGCCCGTCGCCGCCGTTGGCGCCGCCGCCGCAGACGACGCCGAAGCTGCGTGCCCGCGGGAAGGCCCGCATCGCCTCGAGCGCCACGGCGGCACCGGCTCGCTCCATCAGCTCGCCCGCGGAATCGGGGTACCCCGGGTAGCGCTCCTCCGCCTCGCGCATCTCGGCGGCGGTGTACAGCGGCTCGAGCACGGTCAACGGCTCCCGGCGAGCGGCCTCTCGAGCTCGGCGACGCAGGCCGCAGCGGCCATCGTGTGCGAGTGGGTGAGCGAGACGTCGATGGCGGTCATGCCCACCTGCAGCGCGAAGGCGAGCGTGTGACCCGTCAGCGTGACCCCGGGCTTGGGCGGGCCGACGATCTCGATCTCCTTCCAGGTGAAGCGGACGCCGCAGCCGAGCGCCTTGCCCACCGCCTCCTTGCCGCAGAAACGCGCCGCGTAGCTCTCCGCCGGGTTGCGCTTCTGCTCGCAGTACTCCTGCTCCGCCGGCGTGAAGCACCGGTCGCGGAACCCGGGCCGCTCCAGCGCCCGCCGGATACGCTCGATCTCGATCAGGTCGGTGCCGATGCTGACGCCCATCGCGCTACGGCGCGCGCTCGAGCCAGTCCGGGAACTGGGCCACGGAGCTGAGCACCACCTCCGGGACGACGTCGGACCCCTCGAGCGCGTCGGGCCGGAACTTCCCGGTACGGACGAGCGCCGTCCGCATCCCGAAGACCTGGGCGCCGCGGACGTCGGACTCGAGGTCGTCGGTGACCATCCACGTCAGCTCCGGCTCGGCCGCGAGCGCGTCGAGCGCTGCCGCGAAGTAGCTCGGGCTCGGCTTGCCGAGGACGGTCGCCTCGACTCCGGTCGCGTACTCGAGCCCGGCGACGAACGCGCCCGCGTCGAGCATCGGGCCGCGACTCGTCTGCCACCAGCGGTTGCGATGCAGGCAGTAGAAGTCGGCGCCGCTCATCAGCTCGGCGAACGCGCCGGCCAGATTCATGTAGCTGAACACCTGGTTCGGCTCGGTCGTCTCGTCGCACCCTCCGAGCAGCACCGCGTCGGCGTCGTGCCCGACGAGCTCCATCCCCTCCAGGTCGGGGACGATCGCGGCCATCACGAGCGCCAGCACGCGCTTGCCGGCGAGCTCGCGCGCCGCCGCGCGCGGGGTCGTCTGCAGCTCGTCCTCGTCGAGCTCGATCCCGAGCGCGCGCAGCTCGTCCACGAGCTTCGCACGGGGCCGCGTCGAGTTGTTCGTGACGAACCGGAGCGCGTGCCCGTCCCCGTGGAGGCGGGCCACTGCTTCGGCGGCACCGGGGATCGCCTGCCCGGACACGTGGAGCACGCCGTCGACGTCGAGGAGAATGCAGGCCATGAACGGTGAGTCTATTCGTGTCACGCGGTCGGTCTCCATCCCGCTCGCAGAGATCGAGCTCCGCGCCTCGCGCTCGAGCGGCCCGGGCGGCCAGCACGCCAACACGTCGGAGACGCGGGTCGAGGCGGTGTTCGACGTCGCGGCGTCGGCGGCGCTGAGCGACGCGCAGAAGCGCCGCGTCACGGCGAAGGCGGGGCCCGTCCTCCGCGCCGTCGCGCAGGACGAGCGCAGCCAGGCGCGCAACCGCGAGCTGGCACTGGAGCGGCTCGCAGCGAGGCTCGCCGAAGCCCTCAGGGTGCCGCGGCAGCGCGTCGGGACGGCGCCCACGAAGCGCTCGGTCGAGCGGCGACTCGCCGCCAAGCGGCGGCGGCAGGACGCGAAGCGGCTGCGGCGCCCCCCGACGAACGAGGCGTAGGCGCGGCGCGCACCCCGTCCGGCCCCACTCCCCGGAGGCCCCGAGGAGCATCCTGCCGCCGAAAGACGGCGATATGCTCCCCGGATGGGCGCACGCGAGGGCCCGACGGTCCCGGACGGCCGCTACGACGCCTGGCTCTTCGATCTCGACGGCGTCATCACCGCGACCGCGAGCATCCATGCACGCGCATGGAAGGAGATGTTCGACGACTACCTCCACCAGCGCGCACAGCGCAGCGGAGCGCCCTTCGTCGAGTTCGACACAGATCTCGACTACCGCGTGCACGTCGACGGCAAGCCACGAATCGACGGTGTCCGCGACTTCCTCGCCTCCCGCGGCATCGAGCTTCCAGAGGGCTCCGCGGAGGACCCACCCGAGCGCGAGACGGTCAACGGGCTGGGAAACCGCAAGAACACGCTCGTGCGAGAGGCGATCGAGCGCGGCGAGGTCCAGGTGT
>JAOUEK010000391.1 GCA_029858755.1 Thermoleophilia bacterium | reverse complement strand
CCGAGGCGGGCTCCAGCCGGATCGACGCACCCTCCGAGGCCGCGGCCGCCGGAAAGGCGCTGACCCCGCCTGCGAAGCTGCGTGCGTCCGTCCCCGAAAGCGACCAGCCGGGCCGGAACGAGCGAGCGAGCACGATCCAGCCGTGCGGACGAGGACTGGAGCCGAGCGTCAGGTGCACGGGATCGGTGGACGTGAACGCGAGCGGGCGGAGCGTCCCCGCCGGGGGGCACGCGCCCGCCGGCACCAGGGCATCGGCTTGCATGAGGAGCGAGGCCGGGACGGTGTTGCGGTACAGGACGAGGTCGGCCCAGCGCCGCTCGACGACGAGATCCCGCTGCCGCGCGAGGAAGCCGTAGCTCGCGTGATCGGCCTCGCGGGCCAGGAGCACGTGCGAGACGCCTAGCGGCGCCAGGCAGGCGCCGAGTGTCCTCGTCGATGCGCCGTTCCGGAGCAGGGTGGAGACCGCGGCGTCGAGCGGATCAGAGTTGTCCGACGTCCCGTCGTCGCCGCCGACCGAGCGCGAGGCCAGGACCGGCGTCCCGAAGTAGGAGGGTGCCGGGTTCGCGACCACGCGGCCGCCGGCGAACGAGAGGGCGAAGTAGCCGTGCCAGGGCAGCACGAGCGTGTTCGACTGCGCGGCGTCGCGCTCGAGGAGCGTGCGGGCCCGCGCCCAGGAGTCGGGGAAGCGGCTCGTGGTCATCGACCCCCAGAGCCCTCCGAGCTGCCGGTAGCCGAGCCCGAGCGGGAGCACCAGCAGGACCGCCGCCAGCCCGACGGCCACGACGCGCCCGTACCGGCGTACCCAGGCGTGAAGGTCGTCGACGGCAGCTGCGCCCAACCACGCGTACGCGAAGACCAGCAGCCCGACTCCCTTCTGCGGCTCTCGGAACGACCGCGCCTGGGGGACGTGCTCGAGGAGCGCTCGGAAGGCGCCGCCGAGCGGTCCCTGCGAGCCGAGCGCGAGCACGAGCCCCGCCACCCCTGTCGCGGCGATCGCCCACGCGAACCGGTCGCGCCGCAGGCACGCGAGCCCCCAGGCGGCAAGCGCCACCAGCCCGGCCGCGAGCAGCGGCCACATCGGCTGGAAGGCGTGCGCGGGCTGAGCGTTGTTCCAGTAGCCGCCGAGCCCGGCGACCGTGCCGACGAGCCCTCGGCCCGGGTCCGCCACGCTCGCGTAGAGGGAGAGCTGCGCAGTGCCGATGTGACGCCAGAGGTCGGTCAACCCCGGCGTCGGCAGGAGCCAGTAGAGCGAGGGAAGCACCACCGCCGCGGCCGCCGCGAGCGCGGTTCGCAGGATCGCCCGCCGTCTCCGTGCGCGAGCCGACGCCGCAAGAAGCGCCGCACAGCAGAGCACGGCCAGGAGCGCGAACATGTGCGGGCTGGCGACCCCGACCGCCACGGCGAGCGCGACGAACCGCCAGAAGTCGCGCCGCCGCCCTGCGAGCGCGCCCGCGAACGCGGTGAACGCGAACGGCAGCAGCGCGTAGCCGAGCAGCAGGAACCACTGGCCGGTGTAGAGACGCTCGAAGACAAACGGGTTGACCGCGTAGAGGACGCCGGCGAAGTACCTTCCCACCTCGCCACGCGACGGCGCTGCGCGGTGCATGCCGTAGCCGGAGAGGAAGACGATCGCGAGCAGCAGCGCCTTCTCCCCCACACCCACCATGCCGACCCGCCCGAGCCCCACGAAGAGCGCGTCGAGCGGAAGCCGATTGAGCGCCCCTTCGTGCGTCCCCTGCGCGAGCCCCCAGTACATCGTCGCGAGATGGGGATGCGGGACGATGTTGAGGTCAACGGCAAGGACGAGCCCCGGCGCCAAGAGCGGCCCCGCAACGCTCAATGCGAGCGCGAGATAGAGCAGCTGAGTCAGTCTCCCGGCGGAGAGAATCTCGTCCTCCTGTCAAGAATCAGTAGGACACATGCGAGGGCGATGGCTCCCACTAGCTCAACGGAAATGCGATTGGCGAGCGCTGGGTGGCTGTGGTTGACGACCGGCAAGGCGATGAGAACGAGCGAGCCGCTCACAAGCAACATCGCCCACGTGATCCGGTAGACGGCAACGGTCACCGTCAACATCGCGAGACTCAACGCCAACGATGCGGGCACGAGGAGGCCAGCGGCGACGATCGCGGCGCCCGCCCAGAAGTCGAAGCGCCGCCTCGCGTTCAGGTGGCGGGCCGCCTTCCCGATGACTTCCGTGCTCGTCCGGCGGGTCGTGTTCCAACGGCGCGGCTCGGGTCGCGTCCTTCCCGCCAGGGCAACGAGGCCTAGGATGATGAGACCACTGGCCCCGAGGCCGAGAGAAACGAACGATGTCCCCGAGAAGACCACCGTGCCCGACCGCAATCCAGCTGGAACTCGATATCCGTTCACCACCGAGAACACCGGCAGAGGGCTTTCAACAGCCCCGTCGAAGCGCAACTTCCAGCGAGGATCGAAACCCCTGGCGAACACGAGGACTCCGCCCGTCTTCGAATCCGCATAGAACGAATACGACGTGGGCGTGCTCTTCCAATACGAGACGTGACCGGGAGGGTTCTCCGAGATCGGGCCTGCGCTCGCAACGACGCGCGCCCGTCGCCCGAGCGAGCTCGGCGGGATGCGCAGGGCAAGAGCACAACGAGATGCGTCGACTGCACCGGTAGCGACACCGAAGAGCTGGAGGCGGGGTGTCCTGATGCAGCTGGTCGAGTAACGAAACGGGAGTCCGCGCACTTTCGGGGACAGACTTAACTTGCCGATGGCGAGCTTGCCGACCGCGTCGCGAGAGTCCGCGGTCAGCCGGACAGATACGACGTGCCTCCAGTCGAACGGCGCGACACCGTGTTGGGGCGAGCGCGTACTGAGTGCGAGGCTGCGCCACCCCGGCTCGGAGTCGACCAAGTCGTACGACGCAGAGTGCGCATGGTCGCGGTCGAAGTCGACGCTGAGGTGAAAAGTAGTGCCGCTGCCC
>JAOUEK010000018.1 GCA_029858755.1 Thermoleophilia bacterium | reverse complement strand
GCCCGCGGTACCACTCGAACCCCTGGAGGACGTGCGGGTGATGGGCGATCACGATGTCCGCGCCCGCGTCGATCGCCGCGCGCGCGAGCCGGGCGATGTTGCCGGCTTTCCAAGGCGTGTACTGGAACCCGCTCTGGAACTGCACGACGACCGGGCCGCCTTGCGCCGCGGCGCGCCGGATCGCGGCGGGCGAGGCGATCTCGTCCCAGGGGTTGGCGCCGCCGTGCCCCCGTTCCGCGTTCCAGTCCTGAAGTTCCGGGTAGACCGACCACAGCGACGGCCACATCCGCGCCGCCAGAGCGGGGTCGCGGGCCTCGACCGCGCGGAACACGCGCCACACCCGCCCGATCGACCGTGGCGCAGAGGAGACGACCTCCGCACCACGCTCGCGGTATCCCCAGGTGCGGCTCTTCCCGAGCCACGCCGGCGAGCCTGCCGTCGCCCCTCCGAGATACGCGTCGTTGACGGGCACGCCGTCAACGGTCGAGAAGGCGAGGACGGTGAACGCCGACGTCCCTGCGCGCACCCGTGCCGGCGCCGCAGCTGCCGCGCGCGTCCGGCCCGCTCCCGCGTAGACGATGCCGGCTCCCTCGACCGCCGTGCGCGTCCGCTCGACGCCGCCGTCCAGCTGATCGCGAACGTGGTTGTTGGCCCCGAGCGCGATATCGACCCCGAGGTCCTCGAGCGCCGCCAGGGCGGCCGGCGGCGTGACGATCACGAACCGCTTGCCCGGATAGCGAGCCGAAGGACGGTCGGCTCCCACCACCGTCTCCAGGTTGACGCTGCTCACCGTGGCCGCGGCGAACAGCGGTGCGACGGCGCCCACGACCGCCCTCGCGTCCTCCCCGACCCGGTCTGCAGTGATCAGCGGGTCGGTGTCGTCGCGAGGCCGGAGGTACCGACGCCCGAGCATGACGTCCCCGGCCGCGTTGTAGCTGATCCGGCTGCCGCCGCGGGCCTCCCACAGCCGGACGCGCACCGTCGACCCGTGTGACGCCGCGTCGAGGACGAGCGGCTCGTCGAGGAAGCCGGGGGCACCGACCACTCCGGCGAGGAGCCCGCGCAGGCCGGCGACGCGGATGATCCCTGCCGCGTCGGCAAGTCTCGACTCCCCGCCGGCAACCAGCACTGCACCGAGCACCGGGGCCCCGTTCTCGCCCCGGATCTCGATCGTGACCGCGGCCGACGCGGCCCCGTGCCCTGAACCGGCGATGCTCGCGACTGCGAACACCGCTGACACGATCCCGAACAGGGCTGGCAGCCACCAGGAGTCGAACGGCGACGACCGTGGGGTCTTGCTCTCAGCGCCCGTCACCGCGGGCCTCCGGCAGGCGCGAGCGCCGCCCTGCCGCGCACCGAGTGCGAAGCGCTCCCCACGATCCTGACGGGGAGGGCGGGCGCTGCCTGCGAGCCGGCGAGGCGCGGATCGGCGAGGAACGTGGACATGAGTGACTCGAGGGCATCGAGCTGGCCGTTCAGGCCATCGAGCGCGAGCTGGAGGCTGTCGGATCGGCGCGGCGCCCGGCGTCTTGGGGCGAGGAGGCGGGCCGCTCCGCGCGCGAGGCTCCGGTCCGCCCCGCTGCTGACTCTTGCACCGGGGCTCACGCCGTGGAGGTCGCCCGAAGCGGCCGGAGTCGTCGTCGTTGACGGCTTCGTGAACGGGCTCCGATTGCTCGTGGCACCGGCCGCCGTGGATCCGGTCTCACCCCCACGAGCTCCACGAACCGGCACTGCCCACTCGTGAGGCATCAGCGCGGTGGCCACGGTGGACGAGAGCACCGGTGAGCCGGCGAGCGCCGGCCGAGCGGGGCCGGCCGCCGGGACAACCGACCAGCGCCGCCGCCACCAGGCGGCCGCGCTCACACCCAGCGACCCGAGCCGGGGCTTGACGACCACGACGCTGGCCACCACGACCCAGCCCACGAGGATGGGGGTGCTCAGAGGGCCGCGGTCGGCGAGCAGGCGCCAGACGAGAAGAGTCGCGGGGAGGACGAACGACGTGTTGAGGGCGGCTCCTATCAGCGTGCGTGAGATGCCTGCTCGCTCGAAGTCGTTGCCGAGCAGGCCGGGCACGACCAGGGCGACGAGCGGCACCCAACGGAAGCTCGGTGCGAAGTCGGGGAGCACGAGCACGATCAGCCAGCCCCAGAGCGCGCCGACGCTGAGCATGAGCGCGAACTTCCGCCGCCCGAAGACGATCCCGAACGGCATGATCGCGAAGCGAACCACGAGGAACGTCGCGAGCGCTGCGGCGAGCAGGCAGAGGACGCCCAGCGGGTGCGTCACGATCAATGCGAGGTACGCGACGCTCACGAGACCGCCAGAGCGCAGGCGGTACCGATCCTGGAGCGACCTCGCGCCCAGGACGCTGAAGAACACCGCCACGGGAACGAGCCGTGGGTCGAACGCGAGGCTGGGATCGAGCGCCGTCTGCGCCTCTCGCGCGCCCGGGAGCACGAGCACGATCGTCCACACGACGGCGGCGACGACGAGCCCCGCGCCGGCGGCCGCGGCGACCGTCCTGCGCACCCCCTGGCGCCTCATGTCGTGCGCGAGCAGCGCGGGGACCACGAAGCCGATGCCTGCCAGCAGCGGGACCGACTGGTGGCCGTAGGAGACGGCCGGCAGGACCCGGCTCACGAGCAGCGCGAGCGATTGCAGCCCGACCGAGATCACGAGCAGGATCGTGAACCGGGTGCCGCCGTAGACGACGATGAAGCGCGGCAGCACGCGTGTCGTCACCCAGTGGGCGACGAGGGCGATCGCACACGTCATCGCCAGGCTGCCCGGCTCACCGACGAAGATGCCGATGTAGCCGGCCGCGACCAGGCTGCCCGGCGTCAGGCCGAAGCGGTCGTAGATCACGATCGAGGCGACGATCCCGAGGACGAACGCGAAGCGCACGAGGTCGATGCCGATCGGGTAGCCGTGCACGTCGGGGGGCCCTCTCCGTCAGCCCGCGGGAACGAGAACCGGTGCGGCTGCGGGCTGCGGCTGCAGCGCGGGTCGCACCGGCGAGAGCGCCGGCGCTTCCACGGCGGCGATGACCGGCCTCGGTCGCACGGACGCCGCGCCGGCACCTCGCGCCGGCACGGGGACAGGCCGGGCCTCCGGCTCGAGGGCCACGGAACGATCGCGCTCCACGCCCTCGAGGTAGTCCATCAGCAACTCGGCCTGATGCGTGTGGATGTTCACGAACCCGACGAGCAGCACCCGCTCGCCGGGCATGCTCGCGATGCACTCCGTGACGATGGTGTCGATCGACGGGGCCCTGCTCTCCCCGAGGTTCCGGATGCACGTCCGGTCGAACCCGTTGTCGACCAGGCGCCGCGTCACCGCCTCTTCGTAGGCGCCGAAGGTGACGAGGTAGTCGAAGTCGAGGTCACGCGCCGCGACATCTGCGAACTGAAGGGCTCGTCGCTCCCGGTCTGCGCGGTTGTTGAGGATGCCGACCACCGTCGTGTCCGGCCCGCGACGGTCGGCGAGGCGCTCGAGAGCCGCGATCATGCTCTCGCGATCGTTCACGGCGAAGAGGTTCGCCCAGGCGACCTGCTTGCCGGCGATGCGAAGCTCGCGTACGCCGAGGACGCCGGGGTCGGGCTTCGCGCGAGCCATTCCGGCGAGCGCGACGTCTCGTGGGATGCCGACCAGCTTCGCGACCTCGAAGCCGATGGCCACGTTCTCCTTGAACGCGATGTAGTCGAACGCGGCGAGCTCGTCGTCGGAGACGTCGTCGGGGCTCGCCACGACGACGCGGCTCCCCCGCGAGCCCGCCGCCTGCACCAGGACCTCGACGAGCTCCGGCTTCTGCTCGGCGGTGACGAGGACGCCGCCGGTGGGGCACGTCTCGGCCAGTGCGGCGGCGATCTCCGGCAGCGTCTCCCCCATCACGTCCTGGTGGTCCTCGCGGATGTTCGTGATCACCCCGATGGTGGAGCGGACGATGCGCTGCTCGGAGACCCGCTGGTAGAGCGGGTTGATCGCCATGCACTCGACGACGAGAGCCTCGGTGTCGGGCCGCGTCCACCGTCGGAGGACGCCGATCTGCTCGAGGATGGTCGGCGCCCCGGCACGGACGATCGCGTGATCCACTCCCTCGCCGTCGATCACCATCGCGGCGGTGCCCGTCGTCTTGGCGATCGTCTCCAAGCCGGCCTCCCGGAACATCCCGGCGAGGATGCGCGTGACCGTCGACTTCCCTCGGATCCCGTTGACGTGGAGGCGGTGCGGGACGTGGCCGAGCCGCCGCCGATGGCGGACGTTCTCCCCGATCAGCCACGTGCTGAGACCCGCCACAAGGGCGAGCGAAAGCGCGAACAGCATGCCGCCGAAACCCCTCCTTCTCCCACCTCGAACCGCAGAGCACCCGATTGCCGCCCCGTCCCACGGGGCACAGGCCGAAGGTACGGGGAGCGTCCGGCAGCCGAAAGCGGCCTTCGCCCGATGCGTGCTCGGGCGGTCGCCTGATCCTCGGACTACGGTGGTGACCGTAGGGGCATCCGGCGTACGCCTGTTGACCGCGTGGTGGATCGCCTGCCACGATGGGAGCGACGCGGCACCGACGACCGTCGCCGCCGATCACAACCGATGACTGCGGCACACGACAGCGGCGCTGCCGGCCCGGACCTCGGCGGGCCGGTGCTCGTCGTCGACGACGACGCCGAGATCCGCGTTCTCGTCTCGAAGATCCTCGGTCGCATCGGCGTGCGGACGGTCGAGGCCGCGGACGGCGGCGAGGCGTTCGCGGCCGTCGCGGCCCACCACCCCGTCCTCGTCCTGCTCGACGTGCGACTCCCCGACGTGAGCGGCTACGAGCTCTGCCGCGAGCTCCGTGAGCGGTTCGGCGACGGGCTCCCGATCATCCTCGCCTCCGCGGAGAAGACCGATGGCCTCGACCGGTCGGCTGGTCTCCTGCTCGGCGCGGACGACTACCTCGTGAAGCCCTTCGACCCGGACGACCTGCGAGCGCGCGTCCGGCGGCTCGTCTCTCGCGGCCGGCAGGAGGTCACCGCCGAGTCGACATCGACGACGGGGCTCCTCACGCCGAGGGAGGTCGAGATCCTGGAGCTGCTGGCGGCCGGCCGCGCGCCGGCCGAGATCGCGCGCGAGCTGGTGATCAGCCCGAAGACGGTGGCCACGCACCTCCAGCGCATCCTCGCCAAGCTCGGCGTGCACAGCCAGGCGCAGGCGGTCGCGCACGCATATCGCGCCGGCCTCGTGCGACCGGCCGAGCGTGTGCCGCCGGCGAGCCGCTAGAGGCTTGATGCGAAATGGGCGCTCCGTGGGGCCGTCTCAGGCCGAGCCAGGGTGGCTCCGCGTCCGCAGCGCAGGCTGGACGCCTGGGCAAGGGCGCGGAGACGGCCTGGCGCCGTGCCTGAGGGGGCAGCCACGACCGCGCAGGAATTTCGCATCAAGCCTCTAGCAGCGACCCCTCAGGACGATGCCCCAGGGCGGTCGGCCGGCGAGCCCGGGAGGACGACCCGGAAGGTGGTGCCCAGCCCGAGCTGGCTCTCGACCACGATCCTCCCTCCGCTCTGCTCCACGATGCGATGGACGGTGGCCAGCCCGAGGCCCGTTCCCCGCCCAGGCTCCTTCGTGGTGAAGAACGGCTCGAAGATCCGCGCCCGCGTCTCGGGATCCATGCCGATCCCCGTGTCGCTCACCGTGACCACGACCTCTCGGCACCCAGGCTCGCCGGGCGACGCGACCGAGTCGACGGTTGCGCTCGTCCCCAGGCGCAACGTCCCACCGTCCGGCATCGCGTCGCGGGCGTTGACCACGAGGTTGACGATGACCTGCTCGAGACGTGCGGGGTCGACCAGGGCCGGGCCGATCGTCGGGTCGGGCGAGACGACGAGCGTCGTGCCCGTCGGGACGAGCTGGTGCAGGAGCGGCTCGAGATCGTGCACGACGCTGTTCACGTCGACCTCCTCGACGGCGAGCTCCCCGCTCCGGGCGAACGCGAACAGCTGGTCGACCAGCGCCTCCGCACGCGAGGACGTGCGCACGATGCTCTCGGCCTCCTCGCGCAGAGGGTCGCCAGCCGGGATCTCCTCGAGCATCAGCTTGGCGTTGCCGGAGATCGTCGTCAGCAGGTTGTTGAAGTCGTGCGCGACCCCGCCCGCGAGACGGCCGAGCGCCTCCAGGCGCTGCGCCTCGCGCAGCTGGGCTTCCCGCTCCACCAGAGCGGCCTCGGCTGCGCGGCGCTCCGTGACGTCGAGCGCGACGCCGATCACGCCGACCGGCGCGCCCCTGTCGTCCAGAAGCGCTTGCGCGGTGGCCTCGAACTGCCGGCCGCCGAAGCTCAGCGGGAACGAGACGGACTCGCCGGCCAGCGCCCGCTCGAGCTCCGGCACGACGGCGGGGCCCGGGAAGCCGGCCGCGTCTGCGGCCACGACCGCGAGCCCGCGGCCCGCGAGCGAGGTGAGCGCGAGCCGCGCATCCGACGTCCAGACGACGGCGGGAAGCTGCCCGGTGAGGAGGCGGAGACGGGCGTCGCTGCCGTCGAGCTGCCGCTGCGTCAGGTGCTCGTCGGTGACGTCGAGCAGCACGCCTCGGAGCACGCGCGAGCCGCGATCGTCCACGCCCACCACGGCCTGATCGCGCACCCACACCGTTCGGCCGTCGCGCCCGAGGAGGCGATACTCGCTGCGAAGCGCGTCTCCCGGATTGCACACGCCGGCGACCTCGGAGCGGACTCGTGCGCGGTCCTCGGGGTGGACGAGTGCATCGAGGCACGCCTCGACGGCGGCGAGCTCCGACGCCGGGACGCCGACGAGCGCCTCGATCCCGGCGCTCACGTAGCGGAGGGAGCGCCGCTCGTCGTCGAGCGCCACGTATGCGGCAAGGGGAATGGCGTCGAGGAGCGCGGGATCCACGTCGTCAGCAGGGCCACCGCAGCGGAACGGCTCGTTCCGCAGTCTGGTTGACTGTACGCGAGTTCATCACCCAACAGCAGGACAGGAGGGGGGGTGCCGTTTCAACCATGAGCACCGCCGATACCAAGCGCAACGCAGGTCGAGCAGGAGCGACGGAGGCCGGGGACGAGGATCACCCCGGGGACGCCGCGGCGGCCGGCAACATCGATCAGATCCGCGAGATCCTCTTCGGAGTCCAGATGGAGGGCTACGAGCGACGGTTCGCAGCGCTGGAGCAGCGGCTGACACAGGAGGCGGCCGACCTCCGGTCGTCGACGACGAGCCGCCTCGACACGCTCGAGGGCTACGTGAGGAAGGAGCTCCAGGCCTTGACCGCCGATCTCAAGGCAGAGCGCCGGGAGCGTGCCGCCGCGGTGAAAGGCGTCGCCGGGGAGCTGTCGACGGTCGGCGGCAACCTCGAACGGAAGACGGCGCAGATCGACGACGCGCTCGGGAAGCACGTCGAGAAGCTGAACGTCGCGCTCACGGAGAGCCTGAGCGAGCTTCGCGGGAAGCTCCTGGAGCAGTCCAAGGCGCTCCGCGACGAACTGGCGCAGACGAGGGACGCTCTCGCCGCGACGGTCGCGCACGAGACCGCCGACCTCCGCTCTCGGATGGCCGAGAGGACGACGGTGGCGGCCATCCTCGTCGACGCCGCCGCGAGGCTGACGGGCGAGCACACTCCGCCCGAGGCCGGGTCGTAGCCTCCGCGGGCACTGCGCCACGACCGTGACCGAGACGACGCCAACCTCGCCACCACCCACGACGCACCGTGGGGCCGCCGACGAGGATCTCGCGCTCCTGAGGAGGCTGCTCGTCACCCCCGAGCAAGCCGAGGTCGACGCCCTCCGCCTCCGGCTCGACGACCCCAGGATCCACGCGCGAGACGTCAGCGGGGTGCTCGCCGAGGCGATCGTGCTGCGCGCGCGCGAGGACGACGAGCTGCAACGGGCACTCCAACCCATCTTCGCCAGGACGCTGCGGCTCGCCATCCAGGAGGACCCGGCCCTCGTCGCCGACGCGCTCTACCCGGTGCTCGGGCCGGCGATCCGCAAGGCCGTGGCGCACGCGCTGCGCGACCTGGTGCAGAGCCTCAACCGCATCCTGTCCCGCGCCTTCTCGATCAGGGCGATCCGCTGGCGCTGGGAGGCGTGGCGGAGCGGTCGCTCGTTCGCCGAGGTCGTCCTCGCACACACCCTCCTCTACCGGGTCGAGCAGGTGTTCCTGATCCACGCCGACACCGGGCTCGTGCTCCAGCACGTCGCCGCCCCGGACGTGCCGACTGAGGACCCGAGCCTGGTGGCGGGCATGCTGACCGCGATCCAGGACTTCGTGCGCGACTCGTTCGGCGCCGGCGAGCGGGAGACACTGGACGAGTTCGAGGTCGGCGAGCTCGTCGTCTGGATCGCGCGAGGGCCAGAGGCCGTGATCGCGGCGGTGATCCGCGGCACGCCGCTGCCGATCGTCCGGACGACGCTCGAGGAGCAGCTCGAACGAGTGCACCTGACCCACCGCGAGGCGCTGCAGGCCTTCGACGGAGACGCCTCCGCGTTCGCGGATACAGGGGCGTCCCTGGAGGACTGTCTCCTGGTGGAGGTCGGTGATCGGTCGCCCGGCGGCGGCGCCTGAGCCGCGACCGCCCGTGCTGGAGAAGAAGGTGTGCATGGTCGGTGCGCCCGGGGTCGGGAAGACGAGCCTCGTGCGACGCTTCGTGGAGAGCGTCTTCTCCGAGCGCTACCACAGCACGATCGGCGTCAAGGTCGACAAGAAGGTCGTCGCCGTCGACGGCCGCGAGCTGGGACTCGTGCTCTGGGACCTCGAGGGGGCGGACGAGCTCACTCCTCTCTCGCTCGCGTACTTCCGTGGGGCAGCTGGCTACCTGCTCGTCGTCGACGGGACACGCGCGACGACGCTCGAGGCTGCACGGGAGCTGCGGGACGCCACGGAGGCGCAGCTCGGGTCGCTCCCCCACCTCGTGCTGCTCAACAAGACCGACCTGCCGGACGCGTGGGCGGTGGGCGACGGAGCGATCCTCGCCGGCGCGGGTGCCGACGTGCGCAGGACGAGCGCGAAGACGGGATCCGGCGTGGAGGAGGCGTTCCTGGCGCTCGGGGCCCGTCTGCTCGGGTGAGCAGGGCCGGGTGGGAGCCCGGCCGGCGCTCGCTCGTCACGGCCCGTCAGCCGTCCGCGCCGAGCGAGGCGAGCAGCCCGGCGCTCGGTGCCGAGGGCTCGTCCGGCGGGCCGGCGGTCCGGCGCAGCTCCCCGCCGACGACGTCGTAGTGACCGATCTCCGGGATCGGCGGCGAGTACACGTGGACGGTGACGGCACCCGGGTCGTGATCCATGCGGTGGATCCCGCTTCCGGGGAACGAGAACGACGAGCCGGCCTCGTGCGTGGTCACGCGCCGGCCGCCGCCGATCACGAGCGGCTCGTTCGTCGCCCGCCCGGCGAGCACGTGCACACCGACGCAGGAGCCCCCGTGGTCGTGGTACCCGGTGTCGCGGGGCTGCCACCACGTGTTCAGCCAGGCCTCCGAGTGCTCCGTGCGCCAGAGCAGGGTCGCGCCGCCGGCACCGGAGCTGTCGAGGGCGGCGAGGTCGACGAGCGCTGCGGCGGCGCGCGCACGCTCCGCGCACTGCTCGGGCGTCAGCGGCCGGTCGCCCGCGCCCAGGCCCTCGAACCGCTCGCTCACGGCATCGATGCTGTCAGATCTCCCCGCCGAGCGGGCCGCGCCCAGCGTAGAGTCCAGCCCATGTCGTCCTTGCTCAGCGGCGGGTGCCTCTGCGGCGGGGTGCGCTTCGAGATCTCGGAGCCGCTCGGCGTCGCCGGCTACTGCCACTGCACCCGGTGCCAGCGTCGCACCGGCACATCGGGCTCGGCCCAGGCCTTCGTCGCGCCCGGGTCGCTGCGGGTGGTGGCCGGCGAGGAGCTGATCGGCTCCTACGACCCGCCGGTCGGGTTCTCGAAGCTGTTCTGCTCGGCGTGCGGCTCCGCGCTCTTCGCGCGCAAGCCCGACGACCACGACGTGCTGAGCGTCCGCCTGGGCACGATCGACGGCGACCCCGGCGTGCGCCCCAGCTACCGGCAGTTCGTCGACTACGCGGCACCGTGGGAGCCGATCCCCGACGACGGCCTGCCGCGCTTCCCCGAGCGGCGCCCGCCCGACGCCTGATCCCCGCGCGAGCGCCTCGCGCTCGTCGTTACTCTTACTGTCGTTGAAAATGAACGACGTTACGCTTTCTCCTGCCGTGGTCGCCGGCGAGCTGCGCCCGGTGCTGCTGCGCCTCGCGCGCGAGCTCCGGCGCGAGACGTCCGGGCTCGAGATCACCACGCGCCAGGCGACGCTGCTCTGGGTGATCCGGGAGCGGGACGGGCTCAGCATCGGCGAGCTCGCCGAAGAGGAGCGCATCAGCGCGCCCGCAGCCACCGGGCACGTCGACCGGCTCGAGCGGCTCGGGCTCGTGGAACGACGTCGCTCGCCCGAGAACCGCCGGCGCGTCGGGCTCGGGCTCACCGAGGAGGGGCACGCGCTGCTCCGCCGGCTGCGGGCGCGGCGGACCGGCTGGCTCTCGACCCGGCTCGCGCGGCTCGACGAGGAGGAGCTGCAGTCCGTGGAGCTGGCCCTGCCGTCGCTCGCGAAGCTCCTCGACGGGGCCGCGTGAGACGCTCGGCGCGGGTCGCGCGCCGCCGTGTGCTCCGGAGCCTGCGCCGCCGCAACTACCGGCTGTTCTTCGTCGGGCAGATCGTCTCGCTTGCCGGCACGTGGATGCAGAACGTCGCGCTCGCCTGGCTGGCGATCACGCTCTCCGGGGGGGATCCCCTGGCCGTGGCCGGGATGGCGTTCTGCCGCTTCCTCCCCTTCACGCTGCTCGCGCTCGTCGCCGGTGCCGTGGTCGACCGCGTCGACGCGTGGAAGCTCGTGGCAGTGACGCAGGCCGCGGCGATGGCCGTTTCGGCGGCGCTGGCGGGCGTGGTGCTCTCGGGGACCTCGTCCCTGCCGCTCGTGTACGTCCTCGCAGCGCTCGGTGGCGTCGCGCTCGTGTTCGATGCGCCCGCGCGCCAGGCCCTCGTCTACCGCATGGTCGGCCCGGCCTCGCTCGCGAACGCCGTCGCGCTCAACTCCGGCCTCTTCAACGCCGCACGCGTCGTCGGCCCGGCGCTCGCCGGCGTCACGATCGCGGCGCTCGGGGTCGGCGCCTGCTTCGTGGTCAACGCGGTCAGCTTCCTCGCCGTCCTGGCCGCGCTCGCGCTCATGCGGCGCGGCGACCTGCTGCACGTGGAGCAGAGGCACACGGCCTTCGGCGCCGGCATCCGCGAGAGCGTCGCGTACGCGCTCCGCACGCCCGACCTGCGCACGGCGCTCGGCGTGGTCGTCGTCACGAGCGTGATCGGCTTCAACTTCCACATCGTGATCCCCCTGCTCGCTGCGGACACGCTGCGCGCCGGGCCCGGCACGCTCGGGCTGCTCTCCGGCGCGTTCGGCGCTGGAGCGGTCAGTGGGGCGCTCGCGACCGCCGTGCTCGGGCGGGCGAGCTGGCGCGCCTTCCTGGGCGGCGCGGGTGGGTTCGCGGTCGGGATGCTCATCCTCGCTCCGGTACACCAGGTGGCGCTCGCGGGCGGCGTGCTGTTCGGCATCGGCTTCGCGTTCACGCTCTTCACGGCAAGCGCGAACGCGATTGTCCAGCTCGCCGCCCCGGGGGAGCTCCGCGGTCGGCTGATCGCGCTCTACCTGTTCGCGTTCGCCGGGCTGGCGCCGGTCGGGAGCCTGCTCTCCGGCTGGCTCGTCGACGTGGGCGGCACCGCGCTCGCCTTTGCAACAGCGGGCACGGTCGGGCTCGTCGCCACCGGCGTCGCCGCCGGCACGCGGGTGACGGCGCCCCTGCGAGCCGAGGCTCCGGTGCCGTGACGGAGCCGGTGGCGACGAGCCCGCTCGGCCCGCTCCACGTCTCGCGCGTCGGGCTCGGCTGCAACAACTTCGGCGGTCGCCTCGACCTCGGGGCGACGCGTGCGGTCGTCGACGCCGCCCTGGACTGCGGCGTCACGTTCTTCGATACGGCCGACATCTACGGTGGGCGCGGCGGCAGCGAGCGGCTGCTCGGCGAGATCCTCGAAGGGCGCCGCGACCGCGTCGTGCTGGCCACGAAGTTCGGC
>JAOUEK010000390.1 GCA_029858755.1 Thermoleophilia bacterium | reverse complement strand
GCCGAGCGGGCGGCGGCGGCGGTGCGCGACGCCTGGCGCGTCGCCGAGGAGCTCAACGTCAACGCCCAGCTCTGGCTGGAGGCGCTGTTCGTGCGGCTACGCAACGCGTTCGCCTGACAGCCTCGCGGCGCCGGGCGCGCCGAGCGTTTCCCGGTTCGTATACGAGCTGCACATCCGCCCCTTACACAAGCCTTGCCCAACCCTTGCGGGTGGCTCACGGGCGCCTCACATCGTCGCGCGATGACTTGGGTGTCAACACCGACGGAAGGAGGCGGGGATGCAGGTGCAGGGAGCACGGAGGATGGTGAGGGGGGCAGCGCTGATCCTCACGGTTGTCGTGGGGCTGGCGCTCGTCGGCGCCGCGGCGGCTGCGGTGATCGTCGGCACCCCCGGCAACGACGTGCTGCGGGGCACGCCCGGGGCGGATCAGATCCGCGCCCTGGGCGGCAACGACCTCGTGTACGCACGGGGTGGCTCCGACCACGTCGGTCTCGGAGCGGGCGACGACGGTGCCCGGGGCGACGGCGGCAACGACGTCGTCTACGGTGGTCACGGGCGCGACGCGATCGCGGGCGGCGAGGGCAACGACGCCATCCGCGGCGGCTCGGACGACGATCGCCTGGACGGCGGCAACGGCCGCGACCGCGTGTCGGGCAACCGGGGCAACGACGTCGTCACGGGCGGCCGTGGCAACGACACGCTGTTCGGCGGCTTCGGCGCGGATCGCGTCTTCGGCGGCCCGGGCGACGACGTGTTGCACGCGCTGGCGGCGGACGGTCAGCCCGACCTGCTCGACTGCGGCCCCGGCGACGACACCGCGTGGGTGCTCCGGGTGGAGCGTCAGCGGACGGCGCTCGTGGGCTGTGAGCGGGTGATCGTCGTCGACGTGCTCACCAGCGATCAGGAGGAAGGCGAGAACGCCGACGCCGACGCCGAGGCCGAGTAGCCGCGGCGACTGCGACGGCGCGCGGGGGTGGGAGCGATCCCGCCCCCGCGTCGTGTGTGGAGGCGGCTAGATGCTCGACGGGGCGAGCACGTAGACGTGCACGGCGAGCGGGGCGAAGGTGTCGACGACCGCGCCGCCGGCCGCCTGCACGGTGCGGTCCTCGCCGAACACCGACAGCAGCTGCCCGCCGATGCCGGCGACGCTGATGCGGGCCTGCGTGCTCGTGAGCCGCGGGTTGACGGCGATCACGTACGTCGCGCCGCCGTGCTTGCGGACGCCAACCCGAACCCCGCTCTTCGTGTCCGCGGAGCCCGTGCCGACCTCGCCGAGGATCGCGGGGGCGAGCGCGACCAGGTCACGGCTCAACGAGCGCACCGCTTCGCGCATCTGCGGCTCCCAGAGGCCGGGGAAGTACCCGATGCCGACCGCGCCGCCCGCGATCGCGAGCCACGTCTCCGCGCGCACGATCGCGGGTGTGGGGTCGTAGCGGAAGCACTTCTCCATCGGGCCCGACTCGATCCACTGGAAGGTGGGCTTGCCAGGGACGAGCGAGACGAGCTCCCGCTGCAGGTCGAAGACCTCCCCGATCGTGTCGGGGCGGCAGCGCTCCTCGAGCGGGTACGAGTCGAAGCCGATCACGTCGGCGCTCGCGAACAGCCCCGGGTAGATCCCCCGCCCTCCGCGGGGAGGCGCCTTGCGGCTCGAGAACTTGTCGGTGAGCGTGAGGAAGGTGACGCGGCCCGGGACGGAGACCCGCCGCAGCGCGTTGCCGGAGGTTGCGCTCCAGTCGGGCTCGTCGGGCTGGTGCCAGCCGATCACCCCAGGCCCGCCGGTGCCGGCGAGCCCGACGTCGAGCGTGGACAGGGCCCGCCCGGAGAGCGCGGCGAGCGACGTGTCGGGGAGCTTGCAGCCGGCCCCGAGGAAGACGTTGATCCCCGCGGCGAGGCTGTCCTGCCAGGCCCACGGGCACTGGCGCCAGACGACCCGGGGGAAGATCGGAGCGCCATCGACGGTGAGCACGGCCTGGCCGCCACCGCGCACGGAGGCCGCGGACGAGCGCGTCACCTGCCGTTGGCCGTTCTTGTCGGTGCCGGAGGTTGGCGCCGCAGAGGCTGCGCCGCCGCCAGAGACCGCCGCGCTCGCGCTGGAGGGGTAGGGAGCGGTGACGAACGAGCCTGCCACGACGGTTCGCCCGACGATCGGCCGCGACTTCGCGGTGAGCCGGAAGGCGTAGCGGGTCGCCGGCTCGAGCCCGGTCAGCGTGACGGCGCCCGCGCCCGGCTCGGTGGTCGTCACCGGGTCGGCCCAGACGCCGTAGCGCTCGTCGACGCCGTACTCGACGGAGACGGAGCCCGCCGAGTCCATCGTCCAGCCGATCGACGCGGAGAAGGGGCCCGGCGAGACGGTCGGCCCGGCGACGGTCGGGCCGGGCGGCCCGCCGGCGACGGCGCCGGCCGCGACGATCCCGCCGAGCACGATGGCAACGGAGACTAGAGGCATGAACGCCGCGCGCCGCACGAGACGGGAATCGGCGCGGGACGACGCGGGGTGGCTCCCTCGATCGAGGGATGCCTCCTCCAGCGGGCCGGGAGCGCTCGCGAGCCCTTCTACGCAGCCCCGTCGGCGATATCCTCGGCCGTCGGGCCGAGGCCGCGAGCGGCCCGCTCAGGCCCGGTAGACTGCCTCTCCCCGCCGACGTAGCTCAGCTGGTAGAGCACATCACTCGTAATGATGGGGTCCCCGGTTCGAGTCCGGGCGTCGGCTTCGAGCGTTGATGCGACTTCCGCGGTGTCGGCCCCGGTTGCGTCTTCAGGCTCCGCGTACTCTCCGCGTACATTGAACTCGGCACGCGCAGCGTCGATCGCTTCTTGCGCTGCCAGTCGGTCGCTCTCGGCGTACTCCTCGAAGACATGGACGTAGTGCTTCAGCGTCGTCTCTGTGGAGTCTCCGAGTTGCGCTGCGACCTCGACGACTGGGCGCCCTTCGTAGATCAGGAGCGACGCAAACGAATGCCGTAGGTCGTACGGCGGGCCGGT
>JAOUEK010000389.1 GCA_029858755.1 Thermoleophilia bacterium | reverse complement strand
AACTCCCCGAGACGAGCGTCAGCCGCTTCTGGGGGGAGAGCCCGATCACCGACCCGGCGCCGACCTCGAGGCCGTGCGACGGCTGGCGCTCGAGCCCCGGCAATGCCTGCTCAACCGTCCCGCTTTCCACCGCGCCCTTCCTTGTTGACCTGCCGCACACGCGCGACCGCGAGCGCACCCGCAGGGACATCCTCCGTGATCACCGAGCCGGCTGCAATCCATGCGTCGTCGCCGATCGTCACGGGGGCGACGAACGTATTGTCCACGCCGGTCTTGACGTTGCGCCCGATCCGGGTGCGCGACTTGCCCTCCCCGGGCCGATGCCCGAGGTTGGCGGTGATGCTGCCCGCACCGATGTTGGAGCCCTCACCGATGTCGGCGTCGCCGATGTACGCGAGGTGCGGAACCTTGGCGCGCTCGCCCAGCGTCGAGTTCTTGACCTCCACGAACGTGCCGGCCTTCGAGCCCGCGTCGAGCACCGTCCCAGGGCGCAGGTAACAGAACGGCCCCACGAGCGCTCCCGCCCCGATCCGGGCGTCGACTGCGACGACGTGCGGGCCGACCTCGGCGTCGCGGCCCACGCTCGTCGCGCCGCGGAGGACGCTGAACGGATGCACGATCGCATCGGGCTCGAGCGTCACGGTGGGCTCGATCCAGGTCGTGGCGGGATCGACGACGGTGACGCCCGCGAGCATGTGCTGCTCGAGGATCCGCTCGCGGAGCGCGGCGGCGGCGGCGGCGAGCTCGACCCGGGTGTTCACTCCCTCCGTCTCGGACGGGTCGGGCGCGACATGCACCGCGACACGGTTGCCGTCCGCGACGAGATCGCGTACGACATCGGTGAGGAGGAGCTCGCCCTGGGCGTTCGCCGGGGTGAGCCGCTCGAGCGCCGGCCACAGCGAGCCCGCGTCGAAGACGTAGATGGAGGAGTTGGCCTCGCCGATGGCGCGCTCGTCGGGCGTCGCGTCGGCTGCCTCTACGATCTTCAGGAGGCGTCCGTCGGCTCCCCGCACGATCCGCCCGTAGCTCTTGACGTCGTCCGGGATGAACGAGAGCACGGTGGCGACGGCCGGACTGCTGCGGTGCTCGGCGACGAGATCCACGAGCAGCCCCGTCGTGAGCAAGGGCGTGTCCCCGGAGAGGACGAGCACCTCCTTCGCCCCCTCGAGCGCCGCCCGTGCCGACCGCACGGCATCGCCGGTGCCGAGCGGCCGCTCCTGCACCGCGACCTTGACACCGTCGAACGCATCGGCGGTGTCGGGTGAGGTGACCACGACGAGCGGTGACGGCTCGAGGGGACGAGCGGCCTCGAGCACCCAGTCGACCATGCGCCGGCCGAGCAGCGGATGCAGGTGCTTCGGCACCGCGGACCGCATGCGAGTGCCGAGCCCGCCGGCCATTACGACTGCTCCGAGATCGAGTGGTGTCACGGTTGATCGATGGCTGGGGCGCCAGGATTCGAACCTGGGATCACGGGACCAAAACCCGTTGCCTTACCACTTGGCCACGCCCCAGAGAACCGGACCGCGAGTCTACCGGCCGCCCGAGGCGCCGGGTGGGAGAGCGGCTCCGTCATCCTTCCTCGAGCGTCGTGGTCGCGTACGCCCACCCGCGCCGTGAGAGCCTGGCGGCTGCCCGACGCGCCTCGTCCGGGTCGGTGAAGAGACCGTAGAGCGTGGGGCCGGCCCCGGTGACGTCGGCGCGGAACGCCCCCAGCCGTGCGAGCTCGGCGGAGAGCGGCGACGTCACGAGGTCGTTGTGCGGCAGGTCGGCGAGGTCATCGACGGTGCTCACGCCTGCGAGCGCATCGAGCAGCGCCTGTCTCCTGGCCGCGAAGCCGTCGGCACCACCGCGGTCGTCGAAGGCCGCGTACACGTCCGCGGTGGAGCGCTTCGACTCCCCCTCCGGGAGCCAGAGGACGACCACGTAACCCGTGGGAAGCGTCAGCGGAGCGAGGGTCGAACCGTCACCGCTGCCGAGCCGGGTACCGTCCTCCAGGAAGAACGGGACGTCTGCGCCCAGGCCTGCGCCGAGGCGCAGCAACTCGGCGTCGGGCAGAGGCGAGGCGAGCAGCGCGTTGGCCTGGCGCAACGCCGCCGCGGCGTCGGAGCTCCCACCGCCGAGCCCGGCAGCGAGGGGGATCCGCTTGTCGATCGTGACGAGGAACGACGTGTCGCAGCCGGCCGCATCGCGGAGGGACTCCAGCGCGGCGCGCACGATCGTGTCGTCCGGGAAGCCGACGACCTCCGAGCGACCACCCGGCGCGCGCTCGACGGTCACGGTGTCCGTGAGCCCGACGCGCTCGAGCACCGTCAGCACCTCGTGCTTGCCGTCCGCTCGACGCGGGCCGACGATCAGGGAGAGGTTGATCTTGGCGGGGGCCTCGGTCACCGGCGGAGCGCGTCCTCGAGCGCCACGAGCTCGGCGGGATCGAGCGCCTCGGCGCGGACTGCGGGGGGACGGCCGATGTCCGCGAGTGCGGCGACGACGTGCTCCCGCTCCGCGATCCCAGCGAGCGCGAGGGCATTCGCGAGGGTCTTCCGACGATGGGCGAACCCGGCATCGACGAGGCGCCGGATCTCGGCCAGCCGGGGCGGCGGATCGAGCCGCTCGAAGGCGACGAGTGCGGAGTCGACCCGAGGCGGTGGGCGGAACACGTGACGCGACACGGGATGGAAGCCCGTGCGGCGTGCAGTGAGGCGGACGATCACCGACACCGCGCCGTAGGCCTTCGTGGACGGCTCGGCGAACAAGCGGTCGGCGACCTCGCGCTGCACCATCACGCACCACCGCCTCAGCAGGGGGAGCCCGACGAGCGTCTCGACGATCAGCGGCGTGGCGATGCTGTAGGGGAGGTTGGCGACCAGCTTGGTGGCGGGAGGGTCGAGGCCCGCCAGGTCGATCCGCAGGGCGTCGCCCCAGTGCAGCCGCACGGTGGGTGGGGCGCCTGCCAGCGCCGCGGTCAGGTGCGGCTCGAGCGAGCG
>JAOUEK010000388.1 GCA_029858755.1 Thermoleophilia bacterium | reverse complement strand
CGGCTCGCCGCCCGCCCGCATCAGGATGTTGAGGATGCGGAGCCGGTGCTTGTCGGCGAGCGCCTTGAACAAGCGCTCGAGCTCGGACGCGTCCGCATCGGAGAGCGAGTTGCCCGCGAGCGGCGCGCAGCACTCGACGAGGGGTAGGGCGCGCATCACCCACAGGATATGGATCGCGTTCGATGGCTGTCGGCTCCGTCTCGGGGCCACCGCCGGGCGACGACGCTCAGGTCACGAGCACGGCGGCGCCGACGATCCTGCCGCTCCGCAGCCGGTCGAGGGCCTCGTTCGCCTCGGCGAGCGCGAACGTCGTCACCGTCGTGCGCACCGGGATGCGCGGCGCGAGCGCCAGGAATTCGAGCCCGTCGCGCCGCGTGAGGTTCGCCACCGAGCGCACGGAGCGCTCGCCCCACAGCAGCTCGTACGGGAACGACGGGATGTCGCTCATGTGGATCCCGGCACACACGACGACGCCGCCCTTGCGCACCGCGCGCAAGGCGGCCGGCACGAGCTCGCCTGCAGGCGCGAAGACGATCGCCGCGTCGAGCGGCTCGGGCTCTTCGCCCACGGCGCCCGCATGGAATGCGCCGACCCCGCGCGCCAGCGCCTGCGCGGCGTCGTCGCCGGGACGTGTGAGCGCGACCACGCGCCTCCCCTGGTGCACCGCCACCTGGCACACGATGTGCGCTGCCGCGCCGAAGCCGTACAGGCCGAGCATCTCCGGGTCGCCCGCCAGGCGCAGGGCGCGGTACCCGATCAGGCCGGCGCAGAGCAGTGGAGCCGTCTCCTCCGCGGGCGCGTCGCCCGGCAGCGGGAAGCAGAAGCGCGCATCGGCGGCGACGAGCTCGGCGAAGCCTCCGTCACGGTCGTAGCCGGTGAAGCGGGCCTCGTCGCAGAGGTTCTCGGCGCCGCTCGTGCAGAACCGGCACCTCCCGCACGTCCAGCCGAGCCACGGGACGCCGACGCGTTCCCCGGGGCCGACCGACCCCGCCACGTCCGTGCCCGCGCCGACGACCTCGCCGACGATCTGGTGGCCCGGCACGAGGGGCAGCTTCGGGCGCGTGAGCTCTCCGTCGACGACGTGCAGGTCGGTGCGGCAGACGCCGCAGGCCCGCACGGCGAGCAGCAGGTCGCCGCGGCCCGGCACCGGGTCCGGCAGCTCGGCGGCGCGCAGTGGGCTGCCAGGCGCGTCGAGCACCATGGCCTGCATCCGCCCACCGTAGCGCGGCGAGGGTTGGACGCGGCCGCCGGCGCGTCCTAGGCTCTTCCCATGACGATCGGCGCACGCGAGGGCGCAGTCCTGTCGAGGATCATCTCCACGGTCGCCTCGTCGCTCGAGCTCGACGAGGTGCTCGCGGCGGTGGTCGGGCTCCTCTCCGATGCGAGCGCCGTCAACGCCTGCTTCGTCTACCTCGTCGACGACTCGGGCGAGCGGCTCGTGCTCTCCGCCGCGAGCAACCCGTACGGGCACCTGTGCGGCTCCGTCGTGCTCGAGCGAGGCGAGGGCCTCGCGTGGTGGAGCGCCGAGCGCCGTGAGCCTGCCTTCATCCGCGACAACCTCCTCGCCGACCCGCGCGTGAAGTACGTCCCGGAGCTCGACGAGGAGCGGTTCCAGTCGCTGCTCATGGTGCCGATCGTGGGCAAGGACGACGAGCTCGTCGGCGTGATCGCCGCGCACACCGAAGCACCGCGCGAGTTCACGCAGGAGGAGGTGGACTTCCTGGTCACGGCGGCGTCCCTCGTCGCGGGCGCGATCGAGAACGCCCGGCTCTACGAGGAGACCCGCCGCCAGGTGCGAGAGCTCGGGGAGCTGACCAAGCTCGCGGAGGAGATCGCCGAGTCACGCTCCCTCGACGGGCTGCTCCCGCTGGTCACCACGCGTGCCAGGGAGATCCTCGGGGCGAGCGCCTGCCATCTGTATCTGCTGGACGGCGCGATGGAGGAGCTCGTGCTCCGTGCCTCCCGGCCGAGGCGCGCCGACGCCCGCGAGCGCATCGCGCTGGCCGAGCTCGGGCCGGAGATCGCGCGAGGAGGGCGTGGCTCGCGCGTCTCGGTGCCGCTCGTCGCCGGCGACGAGCTGCTCGGGCTGCTCGTCGCGCACGAGTCGAGCGCGCTCGACCTCGCGCGGGGAGTGGCCAGCCAGGCCGCCGTCGGGATCAAGAAGGTGCAGCTGATCGAGCGCCTCACCGAGGAGAACGCGATCCGTGACTTCTTCACCGCCCTCGCGAGCGGCGGCACGCCGGCCGAGCTCCGACGGCGGGCCGCCGGGCTGGGGCTCGACCTCGATCGCGAGCACGTGGTGCTGGTCGCCGAGCACACCAGCGAGCCCCTCGGGCGGGGGCTGGCGGGGATCGCGCCGGGCGCGCTGTGGGATCGGCGGGAGAAGGCGATCACCGCGGTGCTGCCGCTGCCGCCGACCGGCTTCGAGCGCCTGGTCGCCTCCGTGCGGCAGGCGCAGGAGCGGCGTGCCTCGCAGGCCCGCGTCGGCATCTCCAACGTCTGCGCCGGCGCCGAGGCCTGCACCGGCGCTTACGGGCAGGCGCGGCAGGCGCTGCTCGGCACCGTCGTGCTGCGCGGCGAGCCGGCGGTGGTCTGCTACGAGGAGCTCGGGGCCTACAAGTACCTGCTCCGCCTCGCCGACGGCGGCGTGCCGCGGGACGCCACGGTCGAGGCGGTCGCCCGCATCGCGGCCTACGACCAGGAGCGGGGTGCGCAGCTGCTCACGACGCTGGAGGAGTTCCTCGGCCGGCAGGGCAGCGTGGCCGCGACCTCGGAGGTCCTCTACGTGCACCCGAACACCCTGCGGCAGCGACTGCGGCGGATCGGAGAGATCTCCGGGCTCGACCTGCGCGAGGACGACTGGCTGATGGTCGAGATCGCCGTGAAGCTCGTCCGGCTGCGCGACGTCCTCGCGCCCGGCGGCGAGCGGCCGAGGCGGCCGGGCTAGCCGGCACCGCCTTCGACATACCGCCGCGCGGAATGGTG
>JAOUEK010000387.1 GCA_029858755.1 Thermoleophilia bacterium | reverse complement strand
GGCCCGGCCTCACTCCCGGAGCACCGGATCGTGTCGGGCTTCAGCCCGACACGAGCTCCCTCCTCGGACCGCGGTCAGATCGACCAGGTCTTGCGCTGCACGTGCCACACCTGGGCCGGCAGCAGCGGCCACAGGGTCAGCTCACGCAGCGACGCGCGTAGCGAGCCCCCCGGAGGCGAAGCCGAGCGGACCTTCACGCCCGTGTAGCGGAGCAGCCAGCGGAACGCCACTCTCGCCCGCCGCGCGTGCCACGACGACGTGACGACGACCACCTCCTTGGCGCCGACCCGAAACACGTCGTTGAGCGCGTTGGCGGCGTTGCCCACGGTCGTGCGCGCGTCGGGGTCGACGACGAGCTCCGCCACCCGCGAGTGCCATGCTTCTGCCATCAGCTCGGCCTCGGGCCGCGACCGGCCGTCGCGCGACCACCCGCTGAGCACGACGACATCCGTCGGGGACGCGATCGACGTTGCCACCTCGAGACGGGCGGCGCAGACGGGGTGCAGCTCGCCGACGCCGGAGCCGTCCGAGTAACCGAGGACGACGATCAATCGGTCCGCGCGGAGGCTCATGATCGTCGCCGGCGCAGCCACCCCGCGAAGGCGAGCGTGCCGATGACCGTGAGCACGAGCTTGACCGCCTTCGAGCCGCGGAGCTTCGACTCGCCGCTCGACCGCTCGCGCATGTGCACCGCGACCTCCTCCACGCGCAGGCCGGCCCGCTCGAGGCGGAGCAGCGCCTCGACCTCCGGGGCCCCGCTCGCGTACGGCTCGGCCATCACCGGCATCGCCGCGCGGTTCACCGCGGCCATGCCGCTCGTGGGGTCGTGGAACGGCCGGCCGAGCCGGACGTGCATCGCCTTCTGCAGGAGCCCGATGCCCAGCCGTCGCGCCGCCGACGGCTCGTAGCGGTCGGCGTGGAAGCCGTCGCCGGTCGCGAATCGCGAGCCGACGGCGACGTCGCAGGTGTCCGAGCGGACGAGGTCGAGCAGGCGCCGCAGCTCCTCCACCGGATGCTGGCCGTCGGCGTCGACACGCCCGCAGTACGCGTAGCCCCGCTCGTGCGCTTCCCGGTAGCCGGCGGCGATCCCGGCGCGGAGCCCGCGGTTGACGCCGAAGGAGAGAACGTCGGCGCCGTGCGCGCGCGCGACGTCGGCGGTGCGGTCCGTCGAGCCGTCGTCGATCACGAGCACGTCGGCATCGGGGAGCGCGGCCGCGAGCTCGTCGAGCACCGCCGGCAGGCTCCGCTCCTCGTTCCACGCGGGGACGAAGACGACGGTGTCCGAGGTCGGCACGACGCGAGCCTACAGGCGCACGATCGGCGGGTGGCCGGGGCCCGTGCTCCGGGCACGGGTGACACGCGCTCGCCCCCGCCGGCAGGGCGGTGCGCTCCCGCTCCGCCGCCTCGTGGGCCCGACCGGCCTCACCCCTGGCGTTCGGCTCGGGCGCGCTGATCGCGGCCTCGCGCACGATCTCGTCCTCGAAGCGTTCGACGAGAGGGTGACGGCGTCGTCCACCGATTTCGCGCTGGTGTTGGCCCGGGCGCTCGGCGGCTGACCGCCCCGCTCCGGAAGCATCGATCATCGATCAGTCGCCCTGTGCGGGTGCCGCGCGCGTACTAGAGTCGAGCCGACAGCTTCGACAGGAAAGGGGACCACCGTGGGCATCGACGCCAAGTCGTCCGCGATCTACGAGCTGGTGGAGGAGGGCTCGTCGGTCGAGAAGGTCGCGGGCGGGTTCACGTTCACCGAGGGGCCGATCTGGCACCCGCGGGATCACTTCCTCCTCTTCTCGGACATGCCCGGAGACGTGCGGCGCAAGTACACGCCCGACGGCACCGTCGAGGAGGTCATGCGCCCGTCGAACAAGTGCAACGGGCTGACCTACGACGCCGACCTGAACCTGCTCGTCTGCGAGCACGTCACCAGCTCGCTGATGCGTGAGCGCCCGGACGGCACACGCGAGGTCGTCGCGTCGCACTTCGAGGGCGTCGAGCTGAACTCGCCGAACGACGTCTGCGTGCGCAGCGACGGGTCGATCTACTTCTCCGACCCGTGGTACGGGCGCATGCCCGTCTTCGGGGAGGAGCGCGAGCGGGCGCTCGGCTGGCAGGGCGTGTTCCGCGTCCCTCCCGGCGGCGGCGACCCCGAGCTCGTCGTCGACAAGGACGCGTACGAGCAGCCGAACGGGCTCTGCTTCTCGCCGGACGAGTCGCTGCTCTACGTCAACGACACGCCGAACGCGCTGATCGACGTCTACGACGTGAGCGCCGACGGGTCGCTCGCGAACAAGCGGCGCTTCTTCGACGGCGTCGGTGACGGCGTGATCGAGAACGGCATCCCCGACGGGATGAAGTGCGACGAGCGCGGCAACATCTGGGTCACCGGCCCGGGCGGGGTCTGGGTGATCAGCACCGCCGGCGAGCAGCTGGGCGTGATCGAGGTGCCGGAGAACGTCGGCAACCTCACGTGGGGAGGGGAGGACTGGCGCACGCTCTACGTGCCGTCCTCGACCTCGCTGTACACGATCCGCACGAAGGTCGGCCCGCGGCGCGAGCCGTACATGGGATAGGAGGCGATCGAGATGGCCGAGTACACGCTGGAGCCGGGCCGCTGTGCCCTGATCCTCCAGGACCTGCAGAACGACGTGATCATCGAGGGGGGCGCGTTCGCCGAGTCGGGCTCGCCCGAGCACGCCAAGGAGCAGAACGTCGTCGAGAACGTGAAGGACCTCGCCGCCTTCTGCCGCGGCAAGGGGATCCCCGTGATCCACGTGTGGTACATCGTCGAGCCGGGGGCGCCGGGGCTCAAGCTCAACGCCCCGCTCTTCAACGGCGTCAAGGACGGGAACGCCCTCGTTCGCGGCACGTGGGGCGCCGCGGCGGCGGAGGGGCTCGAGGCCCAGGACGGCGACTTCGTGGTCGAGAAGATGCGCATGAGCGCCTGGCAGGGCACGAAGCTCGAGAACATGCTCGCCGGGCTCGGCCGCGACACG
>JAOUEK010000386.1 GCA_029858755.1 Thermoleophilia bacterium | reverse complement strand
CAGCAACAGCGGCAGTTCGGGCTCGACAAGCGCGACACGCTGCCGCGTTTCTGCCTCGACTGCGACGTCCGCTTCGCCTGCCACGGCGGCTGCCCCAAGGACCGTTTCATCCGGACGCCCGACGGCGAACCCGGTCTCAACTACCTCTGCCCCGGCTACAAGCTGTTCTTCCATCACGTCGACGAGCCCATGCGAACGATGCGGAACCTCCTGCGCGCCGGCCGAGCCCCCGCCGAGATCAGGCACTCGTACGCGTCGGCCGACGCCCACCGTGGCCGCAACGACGCCTGCACCTGCGGCAGCGGCCGGAAATGGAAGCGCTGCCACGGCAGCGGCACACCGTGACGGGCTCGCGGGACGACGACGCGGCCGTCGGTCCTCTCAACCGGCAGTCACGCCGCGGCGCCGAGGCCGACGCCGGCTCGAGGACACGGGTGAGTCCGCAGCGGCCGCTCAACCCGGCGCGGCGCTCGTCCCGGCCGGCTCAGTGGCCCGAGCGCTCGATCAGCTCGACTCGGTAGTCATCCGGGTCGCGGACGAAGCAGATCCGCGACCCGCCCTCGACGACCTGGTACGGCGGGCGCTCCGGCTCGATGCCGTGGTCGCCCTGCAACCGGTCGAGCGTGCCGTCGAGGTCGTCGACCCCGACCGCGATGTGACCGTACGCCGTGCCGAGCTCGTAGCTTCGCCCGTCGTGGTTGAAGGTCAGCTCGAGCACGTTCTCGGCGTCGCCGATCGAGTAGAAGTAGTTGGTCGCCTCGCGCACGCCGTCGCGGACGATGTCCATGTCGCGGCTGAAGCGGAAGCCGAGCGCCTCGTAGAAGGCGCGCGAGCGCTCCGGGTCGGTGATCCGGATCATCGTGTGGAGGAAAGAGGACATGACGCCATCCTATCGGCGCCCGTCAGGCGGCCGAGGTCGACGGCGGCGCGGCGTTGATCTCGTCCCGGGAGATCAGCGGCTCGGTCGGTAGCCCGCGGGTGAAGAACAGCGCGAGCAGCAGGATCACACTGAGGGCGACCATCCCCGTGCTCAGCGCGCCGAGCTGAGCGCTCTCGTACGCGTCGAGGATCGCCTGCTGCTCGTCGACCGCCAGGGTCGTTGTGGCGAGAGCGTCCTCGACCTGCTCGACCGACACGAAGTCGACACCCGATCCGAGCTCGACCGCGGCCTGCTGCTTCAAGGCGGGCTCGAGCTGGTCCGACTGCTCGATGCCCGTGAGCAGCAGCGTCGACAGCAAGCCGATCACGATCGCGCCGACCAGAGCCGTTCCCAGCGAGGAGCCGAGGTTCTGAGCCGTGTACTGCAAGCCGCCGACTTCTCCACTCCGCTCCTGCGGGACCGCAGAGACGACGACGTTCCCGAGCTGCGAGGAGAGCGCGCCCATGCCCGACCCGAGCAGGATGAAGGGGAGTGTCGTGACCGAGACGCCGGCGCCGGCGTCGAAGCCCACGGCGAGGAGCAACGTCGCGGCGAGCATCAGGAACAAGCCGACCTGCACCACGAGCCGGGGTCCGGCACGTGGGAAGAACCTCGGCACCGCGGGGGCCGTCACGACCAGCGCGACCGAGAGCGGGAGCATGCGGAGCCCCGTCTCGAAGGCGTCCAGGCCGAGCACGAGCGAGAGGAACAGCGGCATCGTGAAGAAGACGCCCATCATCACGAGGTACTGCAGGAGCAGCATCGTCAGGCCCCCGGTCAGCTGGCGGTACTTCCAGAGGGATGGGTCGACGAGCGGCAAGCCCCCCCGATCAGCGACACGCCGTTGCCAGCCGAGGAAGAGCCAGAGCACGAGCAGCCCGCCGACCACGAGCCAGGCGACGAGCGAGATGCCGAGCACCTGCGGCGTCGCGTCCTCTCCGTCGGCGATGCGCGGCCTGACCCATCCCCAGCTGCTCGACTGCAGGACGCCGAGCACGAGCACGCCGAGGCCTGCGGCCGAGAGCACGGCACCGACGACGTCGATTCGCGGCCTCTCGTCGGTCGGCGCGTCGTCGATGGCGCGCGAGCCGACGAGGATCGCCCCCGCGATCACGACCTCGGCCGCGAACACCCAGCGCCAGCTGAAGTACGCAGTGACGAACCCGCCGATGATCGGGCCGGCGGCGACCGCGGCGGCGACCGCGGCGGCCAGCACGCTATAGGCGACGGCTCGCTGTCGACCGACGAAGTTCCCCGCCACGAGCGCGACGATCGTCGGCATGATCAGAGCTGCGCCCAGGCCCTCGAGCACCGACCAGCCGAGCAACAGCACGACGATGTTGGGGGCGACCGCGGTGAGGACCGATCCGCATGCGTACACGACGAGCCCGACCCGGAGCGCGCGGCGTCGCCCCAGCAGGTCTCCGACCTTTGCGCCCGTGATCATGCTCGCCGCCATCACGAGCGTGTACGCGGTGATCACACCCTGGATCGCGGTCACCGTGGTGTCGAGGTCGTCGACGAGCGCGCCGATCGAGACGTTCATCACGCTCGAGTCGACGGTCATCAGGAACTGCGTGAGCGCGAGCAGGCCCAGCACAGCCGTTCCACCGGTCGCTGCAGAATCGGTCTCGTGCTCGCCTCGCGCCTGCCGCTCCACTGCCGCGGGACGCTACCCGACGGGGCGGGGCGAGCCGATGCACACGGCCTTCGTCTCCGGACAAGCCGGAGTATCGTCGCCCCGTGATCCTGATCGGCGTCTTCGCGCTGCTCGTGATCGCCTACGGGCTCGTCTCGGGCCGGCTCGAGGGCACGTCGATCACCGCGCCGATGGTCTTCGTCGCGGCGGGCCTCGTCGCCGCTGCGACGGGTGACGTCGACGCGATCGTGGTGGCCTCGGGGGTGGGCGACGGCGCAGAGGCGAGCATTGCCTTTGCGGGCGAGCCATTACTCGTCACCGCCGAGATCGCGCTTGCCCTCGTGCTCTTCACCGACGCGGCCCGGCTCCGCCTGCGCACCATCCGCCAGAACGCACAGCTTCCCGTCCGGCTGCTCCTGCTCGGACTGCCGCTATCGATCGTGCTC
>JAOUEK010000385.1 GCA_029858755.1 Thermoleophilia bacterium | reverse complement strand
GCGGCGATGCGCAAGAGGGCGTCGACAAAGTGGTCGAGGGTCTCGCGGCTCTCCGTCTCGGTCGGCTCGATCATCAGCGCCTCCCGCACGACCAGCGGGAAGTAGTTCGTCGGGGGGTGCACGCCGAAATCCATCAGCCGCTTGCTGATGTCGAGCGCTCGGGCGTTGCTGCCCTCGACCCGACCCTCGCAGACGAACTCGTGCATGCAGACGCGGTCGAACGGCACCGGATAGGTCCCCCGCAGCCGAACCCGCAGGTAGTTCGCGTTGAGAACGGCGTGGAGCGCGTTTCGACGCAACCCCTCGGCGCCGTGCATCCGGATGTACGCGTAGGCGCGGACGAGCATGCCGAAGTTCCCCGAGAACGTGCTCACCCGGCCGATGGAGCTCGGCGGGTGCACGAAGCGGTAGCGAGCTCCTTCGCCTGATGAGGACGGCTCCGAGGCCACGATCGGGCCGGGCAGGTAGGGAGCGAGCAGCGCGGACGCTCCCACCGGACCGGAGCCCGGGCCGCCTCCCCCGTGGGGTGTAGAGAACGTCTTGTGCAGGTTGACGTGCATCACGTCGATGCCGAGGTCGCCGGGGCGCACCACGCCGGTGAGCGCGTTGAGGTTCGCCCCGTCCCCGTACACGAGCCCGCCGCACGCGTGGACGAGCCCGACCACCTCCTCGACCTGCTCTTCGAAGAGGCCGAGGGTGTTGGGGTTGGTGAGCATGATCCCCGCGACGGACCCGTCGCACGCCGCCCGGAGCGCAGCGAGATCGACGTTGCCCCGCCGATCGGACGGGAGCTGCAGCACGGTGAACCCCGCCATCGTGGTGGAGGCCGGGTTCGTCCCGTGCGCCGAATCGGGGATCAGGATCCGGTTGCGGAGATGGTCGCCGCGCGCCCGGTGGTGGGCACGGATCATCAGCAGGCCCGTGAGCTCACCGTGCGCCCCCGCCGCAGGCTGCAGCGAGACCGCCTCGAACCCACCGATCTCCCCCAGCCATTCCTGCAAGCCGTGCAGCACAGCCAGGTTTCCCTGCACGGTCTCGGGGTCCTGCAACGGATGGGTCTGCGCGAAGCCGTCGAACCGGGCGATCTCCTCGGTGACGCGAGGGTTGTACTTCATCGTGCAGGAGCCGAGCGGATAGAACCCGCTGTCCACGCCGAAGTTCAACCGGGCCAGCTCGTGGTAGTGGCGGACGACGTCGAGCTGCGACAGCTCCGGCAGACCGTTGTCGGCGCGCACCAGGCCGTCGGGCAGTTCCGCGACGGGCACGTCGAGCGCCGGCAGCGAGACCCCTCGGCGGCCCGGGACGCTCCGTTCGTACAGCGTCGGCTCGCTCATGGCCGCACCTCCCCCCGCGCCGCGGCGGCCGCGATGCTGCGCAACCCGTCCACCAACCGGTCGATGTCGGCGCGAGGGTTCATCTCGGTGACAGCGACGAGCATGTCGTGGTCGAGGCCGGGATGGTCCCGCCCGAGGTCGTAGCCGCCGATCACCCCGAAGTCTCGGCGCAGGACGCGGTTCGCTTCGGCCACCGGGACCGGCAGCCGTGTCACGAACTCCCTGAAGAACGGCTGCCCGGGTGCGTCCGGGTTGACGCTGCACCCGGGGATCGCAGCGATCTGCGCCGCGGCGTAGTGGCTGCGGTGGAAGGTGAGCTCGGCGATCCAACGCAGGCCGGACCGCCCGACGGTCGCGAGGTACACCGCCGCCGCCACCGCCGACAGCGCGGCGTTGGTGCAGATGTTGCTGGTGGCCTTCTCGCGCCGGATGTGCTGCTCGCGGGTGCTCAGTGTGAGCACGTAGCCGCGCTCGCCGTGCACGTCGAGCGTCTCACCGACCAGCCGACCCGGCGTGCGCCGCGCGTGCGCGCGCCTGGTTGCGAGGATCCCGAGGTGCGGGCCGCCGAACGACACCGGAAGCCCCAGCGGCTGGCCCTCTGCGACGACGACGTCCGCGCCGTCGCCGCCCGGCGCCCTGAACAACCCGAGCGCGATCGGGTCGGCGACGACGATCAGCAACCCGCCGGCGTCGTGCACCCGTCGAGCCAGCTCGGGCACGGGCTCGAACCGACCGAAGAAGTCCGGGCTCTGGACCACGCACGCGGCGAGCTCGCCGTCCGGCACGTCATCGAGCAGGCCGACGAGGTGGGCCGGATCGGTGCGCAGGTCCTCGTCGCCGGTCAAGGTCGCCCCGGTGCCGGCGAGGTAGGTGCGTAGCACGTCGCGATACTGCGGATGGACGGTGACCGGGGCGACGACGGCGCGCCGCGCCGGTCCGCCGACCGCGAGGGCCAGGAGGACGCCTTCCGCCAGCGCCGTCGCCCCGTCGTAGTGGCTCGCAGTGCTCACGTCCATGCCTGTGAGCGCGCAGATCATGCTCTGGTACTCGAACGTCGCCTGGAGCAGCCCCTGGCTCAGTTCCGGCTGGTAGGGCGTGTAGGAGGTGAAGAGCTCGCCGCGACGCAACACCGCGTCGACCGTCGCCGGGACGAAGTGGCGGTAGGTGCCGGCGCCGAGGAAAGAGGCGTAGCGGGTCATGTCGGCGTTGGCGCGGGCCAGCTCGCGCATCTCGCGCTCGATCTCGGACTCGCTGATCGGCGCTGGCAGGTCGAGGTCAGGGAAGCGGAACCGCTCCGGCACGTCGTCGAACAGGTCCTCGAGCTCCGCCACCCCGATCGCCGCGAGCATCGCGCTGCGATCCTCGTCGGTGTGCGGTACGTAATCGGACACGCCTCCCCCTTCTTCCTGCGGTGTCATCGACTGCGCCGTCCTACCGTGTGGTCCCGACGAGCCGACTCACGTGGTGGCCGATCACCACCGGCAGGTAGCCGGCGCCCGCGAACGCGGCATCCAACTCGGCGTCGCCGGTGTCGAAGCGGAGCGCGGCGGTGCGAGCGAGCTTCGCCGGGGTCGCGATCACGACGACGTTGGCGGGGCCGATCCGCCGCAGGGCCGCGGCGCTCAGCTGCTGGTTCCCCCGACCCAGGACGAAGCCCTGGGCGCCGATGGG
>JAOUEK010000384.1 GCA_029858755.1 Thermoleophilia bacterium | reverse complement strand
CGAGGTAGAGCATCGACATCCCCTGCGCCGAGCCCATCAGCGCCTCCGACCCGGTGCCCGACGTGAAGCGGACCTTCACGCCGCGCGAGGCGTAGGCGGCACCGAGGAACGCCTTCGACCACGGCGTGTCGTCCCCGTCGACGAACACCGGCTCGGTGCCGTAGACGGACAGCGTCTCGGCGTACGTGACGAGGCCGCGGATCGCGAGCTCCAGGTTCCGCCGCTCCTCCACGGCGCACTGCGTCATCACCCCGGGGCGGCCGGTCTGGGAGCCCACGAGCAGCGCGAGCGCGTTGAGGGGAGCGTAGCGCGCGACGCCCACCGTGGTCTCGATCTCGGCGAACCCGCGGCGCGCGGCCTCGGCCGCGTCCGCCGCGAGCAGCGCCGGGCTCTCCTTCAGGTTCGTCACGTGCGCCTGGTTGCCGGGCGCACGGCGCGCCCGCAGCTTCTTCAGCGCGAACATCAGCTCGACGGGATCGAGCAGGCCGACGACGCGCGCGAGCTTCGCGGGCGTCAGCCCCCGGCCCAGGCGGACGAGCTCGTCCCTCGAGACGTCGATGTCGACGAGGCGACGTGCGATCTCCTCGTCGGGGAGCGCCATCGCCTCCACCGCGACGTCGAGGTCGAGCCCGTGCGCGACCACGAACCGGTCGATCACGTCGAACTCCGCCGCGGCGCGCCCGTCCAGGCGCGTGACCACGCCGTTGTCGACGACGAGCTCGGGATCCGGGTCGCTCGGCCCGCTCGACGCGACGAGGCCGAGCTCCGGCCACGGCGAGACCAGCGTCTCGCGCCGCAGCTCCTTGCGTGCACGCGATGCGTGACGGCCGGAGTGGTCGCCGCTCACGACGTCTCCTCCGCAGAGCATGGATCTGCAGAAGCAGATCCATGCTCGCGACAACCCCTGAAGCGGCCGCTACCGCGGCCGGTGCCAACCACCGACGCCAGAGGCGTTGACACAGGATGTCTCACGACAGCAGCCCCCGCTCCGCGTATGCCGCCGACGCCTCGCGCACGAAGGCGGCCGTCCGTGTCGCACCGTGCCCGTCGAGCCGCTTCGCCCACGCCTCCAGCTCCTCGCGCGTCGAGCGGCCGGGACGGAGCGCCGTGTACACCGCGAGCATCACGTCGTCCGGGACGACCGTCAGCTCGGCTGCCCGCTCCAGGTTCTCGGCCAGCTGTGTGCGCCCCGCGGCCCGCGCCACGGCCGCCTGCCGGCGCAGCGTCTCCGGCGTCGCCCGCAAATCGTCGCCGAAGAGCGCCCCGTCACGCGCAGCAGCCAGCGTCACCAGCTCCAGCGGCGTCCCGGCCGGCGTCGTGAGAAGATCGGGCCGGCGCGTCCCGAGCGGGTAATCACGCGTCGGGTCGAAGTCCATCTCGGAGACTATAGGGTCTGCCCGAACGAATGATCAACGATCATCGATTCTCTGGACGGGTGGCGCTGGTCACCGGCGCCGCCAGCGGCATCGGCGCCGCTGTGGCGGCGAGGCTGCTCGCGGAAGGCGCCCGAGTCGCCGGCCTCGACTTGCGCGGCGACGCGGCCGAAGGGGTGCTCGCCCTCTCGGGCGACGTCTCCCGCTCCGAGGACGTGGCTGCAGCCGTCACCCGGGCGGGCGCGGAGCTCGGCCCGATCGACGTGCTGGTCTGCGCCGCCGGCATCCCCGGGCAGTCGCTGCGGACGGTCGACGTGGACGACGCCGAATGGCGCCGGGTGCTGGCGGTCAACGCCGACGGCGTCTTCTTCTGCAACCGTGCCGTCCTCGCCGGCATGGTCGACCGCGGTTACGGGCGCATCGTCAACATCGCCTCGATCGCCGGCAAGGAGGGGAACCCGATGGCTGCCGCCTACTCGGCCTCGAAGGCGGCCGTGATCGCGCTCACCAAGGCGATCGGCAAGGACGTCGCCCGCACCGGAGTCGTCGTCAACTGCATCGCTCCCGCCGTGATCGAGACGCCCATCCTCGAGGGCCTCTCCGAGGAGCACATCGGCTACATGGTGGAGCGGATCCCGATGGGCCGCATGGGCACGGCGGCGGAGGTCGCCGCCCTCGTCTGCTGGCTGGCGAGCGAGGAGTGCTCGTTCTCGACAGGCGCCACCTACGACATCTCCGGCGGTCGCGCCGTCTACTGATGCGACTGATCCGCACCCGCCTTCCCGACGGCACCGCCGTCGTGGCGGTGGAGGACCCCGAGCGCCACGGCGATCGCGTGCTGCGGTTCCTCGAGGCCGTCGAGCGTGACGCGCTCGACGTGCTGCGCGAGGGCTGGACGGCCAGCGGCCACGTCGTCGAGACGGACGCGGCGCTGACCCGCGCGGGGTCCGGCGGGGCCCTGCTCCGCCCCCTCGATCCACCGGAGGTGTGGTGCGCCGGCGTCACGTACGAGCGCAGCCGCGACGCGCGTGTGGACGAGGCGACCGTCAAGGACGTCTACACCATGGTCTACGACGCCCACCGTCCCGAGCTCTTCCTCAAGGACGCGGGCTGCCGGCGCACGGTCGGGCCGGGCGAGCCGATCGGGATCCGCGAGGACTCGACGTGGAACGTCCCGGAGCCCGAGATCGGGGTCGTGATCGGCGATCAGGGGAAGATCCTCGGCTACACGATCGGGAATGACGTGTCCTCCCGCGATATCGAAGGTGCGAACCCGCTCTACCTGCCGCAGGCGAAGGTCTACGCGGGCGCCTGCGCGATCGGGCCTGCGATCCTCGTCGCCGACGACCCGTCCGCGCCGTTCGAGATCACGATGCGGATCACGGACGACAGCGGCGACGAGGTCTTCTCGGGCTCGACCTCCACCGCCCACATGCGCCGCGGCTTCGAGGAGCTCGTGAGCTGGCTCGTGCGCGACAACCCGGTGCCGGCCGGTAGCGTGCTGCTGACGGGAACGGGGCTGGTGCCCCCCGACCAGTTCACCCTGCATCCGGGGCACGTCGTCGAGATCGCGGCACCACGGATCGGGACGCTCGTCAACCCGGTCGTGCTCGCCTCGACGCTGCTGTGATCGA
>JAOUEK010000383.1 GCA_029858755.1 Thermoleophilia bacterium | reverse complement strand
CGCCGCTTCGGCGTGCACCCCCTGCAGACGTTCACCGCCCGCCGCGGGCCGGAGCAGCTCGACGGGGCGTTCGCCGCGGTCACTGCCGAGTCGTCCGAAGCACGGGCGGTGGGACGGTGGCTGGCGGAGGCGCTCGGGCTGCACCCGTTCGACCTCGACGACGCCCGACGTGCGCTGTACCACGCAGGCGCGGCGATCGCGTCGAACTACCTCGTCACCCTCCGGCGTGCCGGCGGCTCGCTGCTCGAGGCGGCCGGGGCCCCACCGGAGGGCCTCGACCCGCTGATGCGCCGCACGGTCGACAACGACTTCGAGCTGACCGGCCCCATCGACCGTGGCGACTGGGAGACGGTCGACCGGCATCTGGCCGTGATCCGGGCGGAGCGGCCGGAGCTCGAGGAGGCCTACCGGGCGCTGATGCGCCTGACCGCGCGTCAGGCGGGGACTGTCCCCACCCGGGGGCCGTCGTCGCCCGGCCTCCGCACGTGCCGCACGGTCGCCGACGTCCGCGACGCGCTCGCGCCGCTGCGCACGGGGACGGTCGCGCTCGTGCCGACCATGGGCGCCCTCCACGAGGGCCACCTCGCGCTGCTGCGCGCCGCGCGGGAGGCGGCGGACACGGTGGTGATGAGCCTCTTCGTCAACCCGAGCCAGTTCGGGGACGACGCCGACCTCGCGTCCTACCCACGCGACGAAGGGCGCGATCTCGCCGTGGCCGCGGAGGCGGGCGTCGACGTCGTCTTCGCGCCTTCCGTCGAGGAGATGTACCCGCCCGGCTTCCAGACGTGGGTCGACGTCACGGCGCTCGGGGCGATGCTCGAGGGTGTGCACCGCCCCGGCCACTTCCGGGGTGTGGCCACGGTCTGCCTCAAGCTGTTCTCGGTCGTCCGGCCCGACGTCGCGTTCTTCGGCCAGAAGGACGCGCAGCAGGTGGAGGTGCTGCGCCGGATGATCCACGACCTCGCACTCGAGCTCGAGCTGCACGTAGTGCCCACGGTGCGCGACGTCGACGGCCTCGCGCTCTCGTCGCGCAACGCCGCGCTCAGCTCCGAGGAGCGCGAGCGCGCGGTCGCGCTGCCTCGTGCGCTGCGCACCAGCGATCCCGCACTGGCGCGGGAGATCCTGGAGGAGGCGGGGCTCGACGTCGACTACGTCGAAGTCGCGCCCTTCGACCCGCCCGTGCTCGCCGGCGCGGTCCGGGTCGGCTCCACACGCCTGATCGACAACGTCCCCCTGGAGGAGGCCCCATGAGCACCCCACCCGCAGGGAAGCTGGCACTGCCCGAGCTCTCCGCGATGAAGCGCCGCGGCGAGAAGATCGTGATGGTCACCGCCTACGACATGCCCGGCGCCCGCTTCGCCGAGGACGCCGGCATCGACATGATCCTCGTCGGCGACAGCGCGGCCATGGTCGTGCTCGGCTACGAGGGCACGACGGTGCCCGTGACGATGGAGGAGATGCTGATCCTCACGCGCACCGTCGCCCGCGCGGCATACCGGCCGATCGTGGTCGGGGACATGCCCTTCGGCTCGTACCAGGTGAGCGACGAGGAGGCCGTGCGCAATGCCGTGCGCTTCGTGAAGGAGGCGCGGGCCGACATGGTCAAGCTCGAGGGCGCGGGCCCGATGCTCTCCCGCGTGCGCGCGATCGTGGATGCGGGCATCCCCGCCGTCGGGCACATCGGGCTCACACCGCAGACGGCGACCGCGCTCGGCGGCTTCCGCACGCAGGGGAAGTCGGCCGAGGCCGCGCTGCGGCTCGTCGAGGACGCCGTCGCGCTCGAGGCCGCGGGTGCGTCGCTGCTGGTGCTCGAGGCGGTTCCCGGCCCCGTGGCCCGCGAGGTCACCCGACGGCTCGCGATCCCCACGATCGGCATCGGCGCGGGGGCGGACTGCGACGGCCAGGTGCTCGTCTACCACGACCTGCTGGGCCTCTCCGAAGGCCACCTGCCGCGGTTCGTGAAGCGCTACGCGAACCTCTCCCGCGACATACGCGACGCGCTCGAGGCCTATGCCGCCGAGGTGCGAGCAGGCACGTTCCCCGGGCGGGAGCACCAGTACACGATGGACGACGACGAGCGAGCGGCGTTCGAGGAGGCCGCGTCGGCACGCGTCGCCCGCTGACTCAGAGCGCCCAGGGCAGGACCGCGAAGGCCGCGACGAGCACCGCCGACAGCCCGGCGGCCCCGATCACGCCGCGCCAGGGCAGCCGGTAGGTGGCACGCAGGCCCAGCACGAGCAGCGCCAGCGCCCAGGCGACGAAGACGAGCCCGATGGCGACCACCACCCCCCGCCCCGTGCCCTCGTCGCCGCCACCCGAGCGGAAGAAGTCGCCGCCGTACGCGATCAGCGCCACCGGCACCGTGACGACGGTGGAGAGCGCGAGCGGCACCGCGCTGAACGCGAGCACGTGGCGCGCCTGCCGTGCGGGGCCGGCGACCCCGACGCCCCGCGCGCCGAGCCAGATCACCAGCCCGAGCAGCACGTACCCGAAGGCGCCGTAGAAGAGCCCGCCGACGAAGGTGACCACGGCGACGACGAGCCAGTCCACGGTCGGGTCGTCGAACAGCGTTCCCCAGGCGGGCGTGAGCAGGATGCCGCCGATCCCGGCGAGCAGCACGATCGCCAGGATCGGCTCCTGCCGGGCGACGACGTCGTCCTCGTCGTCCTCCGCCAGGGCCGTGAACACCGATCGCGGCCGCCACAGCACCTGGGCTGTCCGCCGCCACCACCGGCGCTCCGCGGCGCGGACGGCCTCGGCGCGTCCGCGCGCCTCCGCGTCGGCGGCGACGGCAGGCTTCACCCTGGGCGGCGGCTGCGCGCTCACCACCCGAGCGTAGCCGCCTGCGGGCCGCCCGAGGCACACCCCCGCCTCGGCTCGTAACGATCGGTCACCTCGAACTCGCCTTGTGACGATCAGTTACATGGAGGTGCGGGTCGTTGCGCCGGGCGTGCGCTTCGGCGAGAGTCTGCCCGTGGCCGATCGCGTGACGTGCTCCGCCTGCGGCAGCGA
>JAOUEK010000382.1 GCA_029858755.1 Thermoleophilia bacterium | reverse complement strand
CGACCGGCTAGAAGACGTAGCTCTCGACTCGCACCCACGCGACGACGACGCTGGCGACGGCGATCACGCCGACGAGGGCGGGCCCGAGCACGGGCGAGACCGACCGGCCGCGGATCAGCGCGAACGAGGCTGCGATCCCGGCGACCAGGCCGCCGAGGTGCCCGCCGATGGAGATGTTCGGGATCGTGAAGGTGAGCGCGAGGTTGATCACGATCAGCCCCATCGCCTGCCCCGCGAGCGAGCCGGTGGCGTGGTACTCGAGGATCATCAGCGCGCCCATGATCCCGAAGATCGCGCCCGACGCGCCGACGGTGATCGCGAACGCGGAGCTGAACACGAGCGCACCGGCCGACCCGGCGAGCCCGGAGGCGAAGTAGACGAGCACGAAGCGCCAGGTGCCGATCGACTGCTCGACGATCGAGCCCAGCCAGTAGAGGGCGAGCGTGTTGAAGGCGAGATGGAGCAGGCTGGCGTGGAGGAACATCGCGCCGACCAGGCGCCACCACTCCCCGTCCGAGACGAGCACGCCGACGAGCGCTCCCTTCTCGAACAGGGTTCCCCCGGGCTGGGAGATGCCGCCGCCCTGGAAGACCGTGATCAGGTACACGATCACGTTGATCGCGACGAGCGTCATCGTCGCGGGGGCCTCGAGCGTGCCCGCCCGGCGCCGCGCCGTGCGCGCCGTGCGCGTGGTGCTGCGCTTGACGCCGCCCACGTTCGCGTGGTCGGGGCAGCGGATGCCGACCGGCGCGAAGGTCATGCACTCCTCGCAGATCGGCCGACCGCACTCGGAGCACGAGACGTACGTCTCGCGGTCGGGGTGCCGGTAGCAGTGCTGGGGCTCGGACACGTCCGGCTAGCGTACAGTCGTGCTCGGCGATGTCGCCCTGACTCCCGACGCCTCGGCGGCGGCGCCTACGGGGATCGTGGTCGACGTGATCCGTGCCACGTCGACGATCTGCCAGGCGCTCGCCTCCGGCTACGAGCGCGTGCTGTGCACGGTCGAGGTGGAGGACGCGCGACGCCTCCGCGACGAGCTGGAGGGGGTGACGCTCGGCGGTGAGCGCCTCGGCGTGCGCATCGAGGGGTTCGACCTCGGCAACTCCCCGTCCGAGGTCCTCGAGCCGCGCTCGGCGACGCTGGTGATGTCGACCACCAACGGCACACGCGCGATCGTCGTCGCAGCCGGTCGCTGTGAGCGTGTGCTCGTCGGCTCGCTGCTCAACCTCGACGCCGTCGTCGCCGCTGCGCTCGCGCACGGCGAGGACGTGGCCGTGTTCTGCGCCGGGGTCAAGGGGGCGCTCGCGCTCGACGACGCCTACGTCGCCGGGCGCATCGTCGAGGAGCTCGGCTGCGAGCGGACCGACGCCGCCGAGGCGGTCGTCCGGCTCGTCTCGAGCTACGGGGGAGCGGAAGAGGCGCTCAGACAGTCGCGGAGCGGGCGGAACCTGATCGGGCGTCCCGAGCTGGAGCCGGACATCGCCCTGTGCGCCCGGGAGAGCGTGCTCGACGTCGTGCCGCGGTTCACCGGCGTGCATGGCGTCGCCGCCGAGATCCGCGCCTAGGCGAGCGATGCACGTCGCGGTCGCCCTCTTCACCCGCGACCTGCGGCTCCACGACAACCCCGCGCTCCATGCGGCGGTCACCGACGCGGAGTCGGTGCTGCCGTTGTTCGTGGAGGACGAGGCGATCCGCAGCACGCGCTACGGGGCGGCGGCCGGGCGCCGGGCGTTCCTGCGGCAGTCGCTCGCCGACCTCGACTCGTCGTTGCGTCGCCTCGGCGGCGCTCTCGTCGTCCGGCGAGGGGACGTGGTCGCAGAGGTGGCGCGTGTCGTGAGGGACGTGGGAGCCGAGGCCGTGTTCGCGTCGCTCGACGTCAGCCCCTACGCCCGTGAGCGCGAGCGGCGGCTGCGGACGGAGGTCGAGCTGTGTCTCGTCGACGGCACGTTCGTCGTCCCCGCCGGGGAGGTCGCCCCGGCGGGCGGCGACCACTACCAGGTGTTCTCCGCGTACCACCGCGCCTGGCAGCGGGCACCGGTCGGCGACCCGCTGCCGCCACCGGCACGGGTTCGACTGCCGGACGCCGTCGTGCAACCGCCTCCGGTCGATCCGGGAACGGCCGCGTCGCCACTGCAGGGGGGAGAGGGCCCTGCCCGGCGCCGGATGACCCGGTGGCTGGACGAGCACCTCGCCGGCTACGGGTCGGGAGGGCACGACGACCTCGCGGGCGACGTGACTTCACGGCTGTCGCCGTACCTGCACCTCGGCTGCCTCTCGGCCCGCGAGCTCGCCGCCGAGGCAGCGGCGCGGGGAGGAGACGCCTTCGTGCGGCAGCTCTGCTGGCGCGACTTCTACGGGCAGCTGCTGTGGGCCAACCCGCGCACGCTGCACGAGGACCTGCGGCCGCGCGGCGACCACTGGCTCGACGATCCGGACTCGCTGGCCGCCTGGAAGGAGGGCGCGACGGGGTACCCGCTCGTCGACGCCGGGATGCGACAGCTCAGAACCGCGGGCTGGATGCACAACCGGGCCAGGATGGTCGTCGCCTCGTTCCTGACCAAGCACCTGGGCATCGACTGGCGCGAGGGCGCGCGGCACTTCTTCGACCTGCTGCTCGACGGCGACGTCGCCCAGAACGTCGGCAACTGGCAGTGGGTGGCCGGGACCGGGGTGGACACCCGCCCGAACCGCGTCTTCAACCCCACCGCGCAGCTGCGGAAGCTCGACCCCGAGGGCGACTACGTGCGCCGCTACGTGCCAGAGCTCGCCGACGTGCCCGGGGGGGACATGGCCTCGCCGGGACTGCTCGCGCCGTCGTATCCGGCGCCGCTCGTCGACCACGCCGAGGCGGTCGCGGCGTTCCGGGCGCGCCGGCGGCTCGATCCGTAGGCTGCGGCCGTGATCGTGCATCGCGACGAGCGGCGCGGGCGCGCCACGTCGTTCGCCGAGGTGGCCGACGCGTACGAGCGCGGGCGCCCCGGCTACCCCGGCGAGGCTGTTGCCTGGCTGGTCG
>JAOUEK010000381.1 GCA_029858755.1 Thermoleophilia bacterium | reverse complement strand
AAGCCGCCGCCGACCACCTTCTTTCCGGCCGGGCACACGGCATCGACGATCTTCTGGCTCGACCAGGCGTTCGACGTGGCGTTCATCACGTACTGGGCTCCAGACAGGCCCGGCGCTCCGGCGTCGCCCTTCGGGCCCTTCTCGCCCTGCGGCCCCGGAGGCCCCTGCGGCCCCTGGGCGCCGGCCGAGCCGCCCGGGAGCTGGCCGGGCTTGAAGTCGACGGCGAGCAGCGAGCCGTTCTTCACCTTGGCCGAGGTGACGGCGCCGTTCTTCAGCTTCGCCGTACCGACGGCGCCTTTCTTCAGCTGCGGTGTGCCAACGCTGTTCTTCGGGAGCACCGCGGAGACCGTGGCGAGGCTCGTGCCGCCGAGCGCGACGAGCAGCGCGAGGCAGGCGACGACCATCGCGGGTGACGGGCGCAAGCGGGTAGCGCGCATCGGATCCTCCTTCCCGCCGCGGCCGCACGCGGCGTATCGACTGCATGGATCATCGCCACGGCCATTCGCGGCGCCTTAGGGCCAGGTTCGGGTGTTCACGGCGGGAACCTCGCCCAAAGGCGGCGGAAAGGAGCGTCGCTACCGTCGTTCCGACGATCCTCGATCGAAGGAGGTCCCGCCGTGACCCGTCGCCTCGCCACCGTGGTCGCGCTCTTCCTCGGCGCGGCAGTCGCCGCGCTCGCCGCGCAGGCAGGCCCCCCGGGGAAGTGGACGCGCGTCACTGACCCGAACGGGCGCAACATCGACCAGGTCGGGCTCGCGCGCACCGGCAACGGCGTGCTCCACGTCTTCTGGAAGCGGCGGGTGGGCCCGACCACCGATGCGCTACGACACACGCCGATCACCCCCGCGGGGAAGGTCGGAGGGTCGAGCCAGGTGTTGTCGCCGCTGCGCGCGATCAGCGGGCCCGACGCCGTCGTGCTGCCGGACGGGCGGCTTCGCGTCTTCTTCGCGGGGCTCGGCGACACGCCGGAGGCCGCGGGCGCCATGGCTGCCACCGGTACCGCTGCCGGCACGGGCTGGCAGCCGGAGGGCGTGCGCGTCTCGTCCGGCACCACGTCCCTCGACTCCGTCGGCGCGGCGCTCACGGCGAGCGGCGAGTCCGTGTTCGGGTTCACGCACTCGTTCGTCGCCGCCTTCCACGTCGGCGTGAGCGCCGGTGACCAGGACGTCGAGGTGCAGGTGAACAACCAGTGCTGCGACTACATGGCCGACCTCGCCACCGACGCGAAGAGCGGCCAGACGTGGCTCGCGTACTTCTCGAACGCGAAGGGCCGCACCGGCACGTGGGTGCAGCAGGTGCTGCCCGGCGTAGGGAAGCCGCTGCTCGTCCCCGGCTCGGCGAGCAAGGGCCAGGCGCTCGGCGTCGACCAGCGTGTCGCCATCACCTCGCGGCTCGGCCAGCCCGGCGTCCACGTGGCCGTCTGCCAGGGCTACCCCGTCTGCACGAAGGCGCTGCTCTGGCGTGTCGGCGGCAAGTCGCTCGTCGTGGGCAAGGGTGCGGACGTGGAGGACGTCTCCGCCTCCGTCGGCCCCGAGGGGCGCATCTGGGTCGCCTGGCACGACGGCAAGACGAAGCAGGTCTTCGCGGTGCGCACCAACAAGGCGGCCACGCGGGTCGGGCCCGTCGTCACCGTGAAGCCGCCTCCGGGAGCGTCACAGCTCTGGAAGGTCACCGGCGAAGGCTCGCTCGGCGCGCTCGATCTCCTCGTGTCCGCCACCACGGGCTCAGCGCTTTCGACGTGGCACACGCAGGTGCTGCCGCCGCTCAGCCTCGCCGCCAAGAAGGGGAAGAGCGCCGTCACGTTCGTCGTCACCGACGCGGGCGACCCCGTCGCCGGGGCGAAGGTGTCCTTCGCCGGCAAGTCCGTGACCACGAACGCCGCCGGCAAGGCCACCGCGCCGTCGGGGTCGGGCAAGGCGAAGGCGACGAAGGCCGGCTACGCGCCGGCGTCCGCCGCGGTCTGATCACGAGGGGAGGAGGGGAGGGTCGCCCCGGCGGCCCTCCCCCGACCGCGGCTCACGCCTCGCGCGTCGGGAACGGAGCGCTCTCCACGTCGATCTCGCCCATGCGCTGGGTGTAGGCGCCGTAGGCGCGTCGCGCCTCGCCGTGTCGCCCGCCGCGGTCGAGCGACGACACGAGCCCCAGGTGCGCCCGCTCGTCGTACGGGTCTCGCTCGAGCAGGCGCAGGCAGTAGCGGGCCGCCTCGTCGTGACGTTCCTCCTGCGCGGCCGCGTCGGCGAGCCCGCGCAGCACGTCGACGTGCACGGCCCGCGCCTCCTCGCGCGCCAAGATCGCCCAGTCCTCGTACGCGTCCTCCTCCAGGAAGTCGCCGCTGTACAGGGCCTCGGCCCGCCGCAGCATGGCCTCCGCCTCTGTCTCGCCGTCACGGGCGGCGCGCAACCCCGCCTCGGCCGCTGTCAGGAACGCCTCCAGGTCGACGTGCGAGTGGTCGAGGTCGATGCGCGCCGCTGATCGGTCGGAGATCACGACCCAGTCGGCGGGGTGCCGTTTCTCCGGGTCGAGCACGCCCCGCACCGTGCTCAGGGCGACCGAGAGGCGGTTCGAGAGCTTCTGCGGGTCCTCCTCCGGCCACAGGGCCTCCATCAGCGCGTCCCGGGTCACCGGTCGGCCGCGGCGCGCGACGAGGATCTTCAGGAGGTCACGCGCCTTGCGCGACTGCCAGGCGGTGATCGGGACGGGCTCGCCTTCGCGGAGCACGGCGAACCGCCCGAGCGTCCGGATCTCCACGCCCACGGCCGACCCGGCGGGCTCGAGGTGGGCGATGATCGAGAGCGCGCCGTGGGCGCCGAGCCCGCGGAGCGTGCGTTCCGCTTCGGCTGCGGCCTCGCGGTCGTCGCTCGCCACGGCGTGGGCGAGCGCCGCTCGGGCAGCGGCGACGGGGTTGCGGATCTCCGACCAGATCTCGAGCGCGTCGGCCAGCCGCCGCCGGCGCGTGGCCTCGTCCTCGGCGGCGAGGCCCTGGAGCTCCAGGGCCTCGGCCAGCCCTGCCCGATCTCGCCGCGCCCGG
>JAOUEK010000380.1 GCA_029858755.1 Thermoleophilia bacterium | reverse complement strand
ACCCCGGTTCGTGGCGGTGACGGCGCTCGACAAGCGGCGGGTCGCGCTTGCACGCTCGCCGGTGGTCGCGCCGCGCCGCTGAGCGTCAGGGCCGGGCGGGGTCGAGCTCGGGGATCACCCGTGCACGATCCTCCGGCCGCGCGGCGTGGAGCACACGCCCACCGCCGGGCTCATCGCCGGTCGGGCGTGCGCGGTACACCAGTTCCGCCGGCAGCGGTGGGCGCGGGAGGCCGGCGGCCGGCAGTGGAGCCTCGGCGAGGCGGACGGCGATCCCGTCGGCGCGCTCGTCGATCGACGGCGTGGGAGCCTCGGCCCGCCCGCGGCGGGCGCGGCGCCACCACGACTCGTCTGCGCCGGGCCATTCGCCGACCAGCGCGTCACGCACGAGCTCGCTATACGGAGCGCCGTACCAAGCCAGCCACATGGGCACCGGCGGGAGCCCCTGCCACGCGCGCCCACGCAGGACGTGCTCACGCCCGAGGAGCGCCTCTGCCGGCGCGAACGCCCTGTTGGCGCGTGTCACCACCCAACCGGGCTCGACCTGTGCGCAGGCGAAGAACGCCCCGAATGCCACCGCGCCGTGCACGAGAAGACCTGCCACCGCCTCCCGCCAGCGCTCGTCCGACTCGACGACGCCCCCGTGGAAGGAGACCCCGAGACGGCCGACCGCGAACGCGGCATCGCCTGCGGGGAGCGCCGGAACGCCGGGCACGAGGAACGAGCCGTCGACCGCGGGTCGCGACGCGTACCAGAAGCCCGCGCCGTCGGGGCCGTCGAGCAGGAAGGCGGTGAAGCGCTCCGGCGTGGCGGGGTCGAAGGTGTGCGCCGGAGGCTCGGTCGCCCCGTAGCGCCGCGGGAGCGCTTCCGGCACGCGACGCGCGAGGAGAGGGACGAGCTCGGCGGCCGCACGCCGCCACCGCGGTGGAGCGACGAACCACTCGAGGCGCACGAGCGCCGTCTTCTCCTCCGCCACCTGCGCGACCCTGCGCTTCCTCTTCGGCCAGATCAGCGCCTCGACCTGCGGGTCGAACGCCGCCCCGCCGCCTTCCTCCGCGAGAAAGCGTGCGAGGGAGCGCGCCGTTGCAAGGCGTGCCTTCGCGGCCGGGTACGGGACGGAGACCTGGAGCAGCCAGCGCGGCGCCAGGCACGCAGACGCGAGGCGCTCGTCGAAGTCCTCCGCCTCAGCCGGCTCCGGGCCCCAGATCTCGCACACGACCTCGGCCTGCCCTCGCGCGTCGCGCACCAGCGCGAGCGAGCGTCCGTCGTCGTCGAAGACGCGGAGGCCGCTGTCTGCCGCCCAGCGCTCGATCGCCGACCGGTCGACGCGGTCGTGTGTGGCGACCAGAAGGTCGTAGCTCACTCCGAGAGACTAGAGCGGCCCGGGGCGGGCACGACGACCCGCGACGGCGTCAGCATGTTCACCGGCCCGGGCCGTTCTTCCGGCGTATCGTCCTCCGCCCCACCGCAGACGTCGGCACGAACGGCGAGTTCGTCCTCGCGCTCGACCCCACCGAGCGGTAGGGCACACACGCCGTCGATCGGTCGATCGAGCCAGAGAAGGCGACGAGCGGATTCGAACCGCTGTACGAGGCTTTGCAGGCCTCTGCCTAACCACTCGGCCACGTCGCCGCTACCACCCCATGCTATCGGCGGATGCGCCGGCGACCGGGTCGCGTCGGGTGGCCCTCGTAGACTCGGACGGGTGAGCGCCCCGGCTCCCCCGCCGAGCACGCCCTCGGCACTGGCCGACGCCCAGCCCACCGAGCGCTGACTTCGCTGCGGCGCCGCCACGGAGTGGCGTCACGCGACCTTCCAGTGCCCGCGCTGCCGGTTCAAGATCGGCTGCTGCGAAGGCGCGGCGGACGAATGCGTGTCCGGGTAGCCTCGGGCAGGTGACCGACCTCGCCGCGCTGCTCGCCCCCGAGCGCCTCGTCGACCTGACCCAGCCGCTCGGCCCGCAGACCGTGCTCTGGCCGGGCTCGACGCCGTTCGCGGCCACCGTCGTCGCCGACTACGACACGCACGGCGGGTACGCGAGGGAGCTGGCGGTTCCCGAGCACGCCGGCACCCACCTCGATGCACCCGTCCATTTCGCCCGCGACGCGATCGACGCAGCCGGGCTCGGGCTCGACGCCCTCGTGCGCCCTGCCGTCGTGCTCGACGTCCGCGACCGCGTCGCCGGCGACCCGAATGCGGAGGTCACGGCAGCCGACGTCGAGGCGATCGAGCGCCGCGACGGCCCCGTCCCGGCGGGCGCGGCCGTGCTCGTGCTCACCGGCTGGGACGCGTACGTCGGCGATCCCGACCGCTACGCCGGGCCCCCCGGCGCCACGGCGTTCCCGGGGCTCGCCGTCGACGCGGCGGAGCTGCTCGTCTTCCGCGGCGTCGTCGGCGTCGGGATCGACACGCTCGGGATCGACCCCGGACACGCCGTCGACTTCCCTGCGCACCGCGTCACGCTGCCCGCGGGCCTGTGGCACCTGGAGGGGCTCGTCGGCCTCGACCGGCTGCCGGCGCGGGGCGCGTGGGTCATCGTCGCGCCGATCCCCGTGGTCGCCGGCTCGGGTGCCCCGGCTCGAGTACTCGCGATCCTGCCGTCGTGACCGCACCGCCAACGATCCGGCCCGTGCTCCCCGACGAGTGGCCGCGCTGGCGCGACACCCGCATCCGCATGCTGCGGGACGATCCCACCGCCTTCGCCACCCGCTGGGAGGACGCGGCGGCCGAGCACGACGAGACCTGGCGCGACTGGGTCGGCGCGGCCACCGGCGAGCGGCGCATCCTCTTCGCCGCCGAGGCGGACGAGCGCTGGCTCGGCGTCGTCGCCGCCTTCGTGCGGATCGACCCCCGCGAGGCGCAGCTGATGTCGATGTGGGTCGACCCCGCCGCGCGGGGCCAGGGGATCGCAGAGGGGCTGATCCGCGCGGTCGGCCAGTGGGCGTCCGAGCGCGGCTGCGAGCGGGTCTTCCTCTTCGTGCAGGAGTCGAACGTGCGCGCCCTGAGCCGCTACGAGCGCGCCGGCTTCCGACCCACCGGCG
>JAOUEK010000379.1 GCA_029858755.1 Thermoleophilia bacterium | reverse complement strand
CGACTGTCCCGCAATTTCGGGCACCAGGTCGCGCTGTCGGCCGGGCTCGACGCGGCACGCGGAGCGGCCGTCGTCTCGATGGACGGCGACCTCCAGGACCCCCCGGAGATGATCCCTGAGCTGGTCGAGCGCTGGCGGGACGGCTACGACGTCGTCTACGCGGTCCGCAGACAGCGTCAGGGGGAGACGCGGTTCAAGCTCGCAACCGCGTCCGCCTTCTACAAGGCGATCAACCGCATGAGCTCCATCGAGATCCCTGAGCAGGCCGGCGACTTCCGACTCCTCTCGCGACGGGCGGTCGACGCCCTGCAGGCGATGCCCGAGCGCGCGCGATTCCTGCGCGGCATGACGAGCTGGATCGGCTTCTCGCAGACCGGCGTGCCGTACGCGCGCGACGCGCGGCAGACAGGGAGGACGAAGTACCCCGTCCGCCACATGGTGCGATTCGCGAGCGACGCGGTCACGTCGTTCTCGACGACACCGATCCGCGCGGTCGTCGGACTCGGCTTCACCGCCGTCCTGTTCTGCTTCGCCTACCTTGCGTACACGCTCTACGTCCGCCTCTTCACCGACGAGGCCGTCCCCGGATGGACGTCGGTGATCGCCGTCGTGCTCTTCCTCGGCGGAGTCCAGCTCGTCAGCCTCGGGATCATCGGCCAGTACGTGGGCCGGATCTTCGAAGAGGTGAAGCACCGCCCCCTCTACCTCGTCGACGAGACGTTCGAGGGTGGCGCCGGCGACAACCCCTGAAGCGCGTCCAGAGCGGCAGGAGGAGCCGCAGCGCTGGCTACGCTGCCCCGGTGCGGGTGCTGGTGACAGGCGGCGGAGGCTTCCTCGGCTCTCATCTCGTGGAGCGGCTCGAGCGAGACGGGCACGAGGTCGTCGTCGCGCGGCGACGCGAGCACGACCTGACCTCGATGGAGGACGCACGGCGGCTGTTCGACGACGCAGACGCCGAGCTCGTGTACCACCTCGCCGCCGAGGTCGGCGGCATCGGCGCCAACCGCGCCAACCCCGGCCGCTACTGGTACGCCAACCTGATGATGGGCGCGCACGTGCTCGAGCAGGCGCGACTCCACGGCACGCCGAAGCTCGTGATCGCCGGGACGATCTGCGCCTACCCCAAGCACGCGCCGGTGCCCTTCCGCGAGGACGACCTGTGGAACGGGTACCCCGAGGAGACGAACGCGCCCTACGGGGTGGCGAAGAAGGCGATCCTGGTCGGGGCGCAGGCGTACCGCGAGCAGTACGGGACGAACGCGATCTTCCTGCTCCCCGTCAACCTCTACGGGCCGCGAGACAACTTCGACCTCGAGACCTCGCACGTGATCCCCGCCTTGATCCGCAAGATGGTCGAGGCGGGCGCACGGGGCGACGCGGAGATCACGCTCTGGGGGGACGGCTCGCCGACGAGGGAGTTCCTCTACGTCGACGACTGCGTCGAAGGGCTCGTGCGCGCGGCGGAGCGCTACGACGGCGCCGACCCCGTGAACCTGGGCACGGGCGAGGAGATCGCGATCCGCGACCTGGCCGAGCTCGTGAGGTCGGAGACGGGCTATTCCGGGTCGATCACGTGGGACACGGGCAAGCCGGGTGGGCAGCCACGCCGCCGGCTCGACACGTCGCGCGCCGAGGCGCTGTTCGGCTTCCGCGCCCGGGTGCCGCTGCGCGACGGCATCGCGCGGACGGTCGCCTGGTACCGCGCCGAGGGACGGTGACCGTGACCGACACGGCCCGCCCCCGCCCGCTGGGGGTCGTGGGTCGCGCCGTCGACATGCTCACCTCCCACGTCCGGGTCTCGCTGGCCGCGATCGTGGCGGGTCAGGTGACGCTCACCGTCGCCCTCTTCCTCACGGTCGAGCACAACGGGTGGCTGACCTACCAGGGCGGCGACCAGATCTGGCTGCTCACCTCGGGCTGGCTGCTCGGCCAGGGCACGATCCCGTACGCGCTCGTCGGCTGGGGCTGGCCGCTCGTGGTCGCGCCGCTCACGTGGGTCGCCGGTGCCTCGTCGATCCAGATGCTCCCGCTCACGCATGCGCTCCAGGTGCTCGTGCTCGGCCCCATCGCCACCCTGTGCGTCTACGACATCGCAACGCGCATCGCGGGGCGGGCGGCCGGGCTCTGGGCGTCCACCGCCTTCGTGGTCACGCCGGTGGTCGTGACGCCGCTCTTCGTCGACCGCTACCGGGAGCTGTGGACCGACCAGGTGCTCGTCCAGTTCTACGGGCTGACGCAGCTCGCGGACTTCCCGTCCACGGTGCTCGTGCTCGCTGCCGCAGCGCTGACCCTGCGCTCGCTCGACGAGGGCGCCTACCGCGAGGCGGCGCTCGCGGGCGCGCTCGCCGGCTTCGCAGCGGGAGTGAAGCCCGCCAACTACCTGTTCCTCGCCGGGCCCGTCCTCGCCTACCTCGTCGCGCGCCGGTGGCGACAGGGGGCTCTCTTCGCGGCGATGCTCGCGCCCGCCACGCTGACCCTGATCGTGTGGAAGGACCGCGGGCTCGGCACGATCCCCGCCTTCGGCGCCGGGGCGGTGCACGTCGCGGCCTCGCACACTGCCTCGCTGCCGCTCGGCGAGGGCTTCTTCGACCGCTTCCCCCTGCACCTCGACGACTGGAACCGGAACATGTCGAACCTGCGCGAGTTCTTCTGGAGCGCCCGGCTCGCGCAATGGGCACCGCTCGCAGGCGCACTCGCCGTCGCGCGCCGCTCCCTTCCCGCATCGGCGCTGCTGCTCGGATGGCTGCTCGGCTACGTCGTCGTCAAGGGGTCGTCGAACGTGGCGGGGATCGAGAACGGCAGCTTCTGGCGCCTGGTGATGCCCGCGCTGCCGGCATACCTACTCCTCGTCGTCGCGATCCCACTGCTCGTGCCGACGGTCGCTCGCCGCCTCGGGAGCCGCATCGCGCCGCCGCCGCCGCGTCGGCCCAGCAGGCGCGGAGTCGTCGCGGTGGTGGCGGCGCTCGCGATCGTGCCGTTGGGGGCGATGCTCGCATCGTCACCGCAGTCCGGGCCGGGGCAGGCAATCGACGTCGACGAC
>JAOUEK010000378.1 GCA_029858755.1 Thermoleophilia bacterium | reverse complement strand
CCGACTACCGGCCGGGCTCCTCGGAGATCCTCATGCGCTGCGTGAAGACGAACGAGCTCGCCGAGGGGTCCGACTTCGCCGACGTCGTGAGGCCCCATCGGCTGCCGGTGGACGACCCGGCCGACTGACTACCGTACCCCGCATGCTCGAGCTCACCCTCGTCCCGCGGAGCGACTTCGAGCGCGTGTCCGCTGGTGTCGTGGACCCCGACGCGCGCATCCTGCTGCTCGCCGACATGTGCCGGTTGAACGCGCTGACCGCGGTCAAGCGGGCCGGCTCCGGCCACCTGGGCTCGAGCTTCAGCGCGATGGACATCGTCGCCTTCCTCTACTTCGAGCAGCTGAGCACCGCCACCCTGGGGTGGGAGCATCCCGACCGCGACATCGTGTTCTCTTCCAAGGGCCACGACGTGCCGGGCACGTACGCGGCGCTGCACGCGCTGGGCGCGATCCCGGACGAGCGTCTGCTGCGCCTGCGCCGCCTCGGCGGGCTCGACGGTCATCCCGACGTCGGCGTGCCGGGGATCGAGGCCAACTCGGGCTCGCTCGGCATGGGGCTCTCCAAGGGGCGCGGCATGGCCTGGGCCAAGCGGCACCTCGGGCGCGGCGGCCGCGTCGTGGTGATCACCGGCGACGGCGAGCTGCAGGAGGGGCAGAACTACGAGGGGCTGCAGGGCGCTGCGCACGACCGCCTCGCCAGCCTGATCGCGGTCGTCGACCGGAACGAGTTGCAGTCGGACCGGCCGACCGAGGAGATCCTCGCGCTCGGCGACGTCGAGGCCAAGTTGCGCGCGTTCGGCTGGCACGTGCTCGCGTGCGACGGGCACGACCCGGCGGCGCTGCGCGCGGCGTTCGCCGAGATGCGCGACGTCGACGACCGGCCGCACGCGCTCGTCGCGCGGACGATCAAGGGCCGCGGGGTGTCGTTCATGGAGCACCCGGCCGCGCTCGCAGCGGGGGGCGGCATGTACCGCTGGCACGCCGGTGCGCCCGGCGACGACGACTTCGTCGCCGCGCACGCCGAGATCGTCGCCCGGATCGACGCCCGTCTGGCGGGTCTCGACCTCGACCCGGTCGCGCTCGTGGCGGTGCCGCCGCTCGAGCCCGAGCCCGCCGCCTCGCTCGAGGGTGAGCCGGTGAGCGGTGCCGGCGCGGCGGCAACCCGTCCGCGCGTCAGCGACGAGTACGTCGCCGAGGCGTACGGTGCGGCGCTCCTCGAGCTCGTCGAGCGAGACGAGCGCATCGTCGTGCTCGACGCCGACCTGGCGTCCGACTGCCGCGTGCGCGGCGTCGAGCTCGCCGTGCCGGACCGCTTCGTGGAGACGGGGATCGCAGAGCAGGACATGGTGTCGATGGCGGGCGGGCTCGCGCGGCAGGGGCTGCTCCCCGTCGTCAACTCGTTCGCCAGCTTCCTCGCCTCGCGCGCCAACGAGCAGGTCTACAACAACGCCTCGGAGGGGACGCGGATCGTCTATGCCCTGCACTACGCGGGGCTGATCCCGGCGGGGCCGGGGAAGTCGCACCAGAGCCTCCGCGACGTGTCGCTGCTCGCGGCGCTGCCGAACATGGACGTCGTGCAACCCGTCAACGCGGAGGAGACGCGGATGCTGCTCGAGTGGGCGCTGACGGACGCCCCGGGGAACGTCGCGATCAGGCTCGCGATCGGCCCCAGCCCACGCCGGATCGAGCTGCCGGCCGGCTATCGGCCCAGCCCCGGACGTGCCCTGGAGCTCGTGGACGGCGACGCGGCGCTCGTGCTCTGCTACGGGCCGGTGCTGACGCACGAGGCGCTCGTCGCTGCAGAGGCGCTTCGGGCCCGAGGGGTGCGGGTGGCGGTGTCGGCGATGCCGTGGCTGAACCGCGTCGACGAGGGCTGGCTCGCCGGCGTCGCCGAGCGGCACTCGGAGATCCTGGTCGTCGAGGATCACGCCCCGGTTGGCGCGCTCGGCGACGCGCTGCTCCGCGCGATCGCGGCCGCCGACCTCCCGCGGGCGCCTCGGGTGGCGATCGCCGGGGTGGAGGGCTGGCCCGCGTGCGGCACCCCGCCCGAGGCCCTCCGTGCCCACCGCCTCGACGGCGCGTCGCTGGCGGCGCGGATCCTGAGAGCCCTCGAACGCGATCGCCCAGCCCAGTGAGCATGCTGCGCCGCGCCCTGGCTCTCGCGCGCCGTGTCGACGGCCTTCGAGGAGCTGTGATCCTGTTCGGGCTGGCCTTCCTCGTGTATGCGGTGGACTCCCGAGCCTGGCCGTACCAACGTGGCCGCGACGCCTGGGACTACCTCGTCTACTACCTCTCGCTCTTCGACGGCGACACGCCGTTCCCGCTGGTGATGCTGGTGAGGACGCCCGTTACCCCGCTCGTCCTCGGGCTTCCGCTACAGGTGGGAGGCGCGGCTGCGCTCGAGCTCGTGGCGGCCATTCTGTTCGCAGGCGCAACGCTGGCCTGGGCAGCTACCGCCCGCCTGTTCTCCTGGCCGGCCTCCGTCATCGTCGCGGTCGGCCTCCTCGTCCAGCCGGGCTTCGCCATCCCGTACCACGAGGCGTCTAGCGACATGGTCACCTCGGCTGGATTCGCGCTGCTGGGATTCGTCGCCGCGCGCTCCTGCCTCGCACCGTCGACCGCCCGCTTCGCCGCGGTGGGCGCAGTGGTCGCGCTGTTGATCCTCACTCGGCCGCCGAACGTCGTGCTGTTCGCGGCAGTTGCCCTACCGATCCTCGCGTCCGGCTCGTGGCGTCGCCGTCTCGTCTGGGGCGGGGCGTGCCTCGCCGTCGCTGCGGTCCCCGTTCTCGCGTTCATGGTCGGAAACGACGTTCGGTACGGCGAACTCACGCTCTCCCGGCAGCGGATCATGCACATCCCGTTCTTCGGTGCGTTCTTCAGCGGTCGGATGGAGGCAGAGGCGGGGCCGGCGTCACGGCGGCTGGCGGGGTTGATCGAGCGAGACGTACTCAGTGAGCCCGCGTACCGTCGCCTCGGCGTCGACGTCTCCACGTACCTTCGGTCGCCGACGAACCTCGAGGCCATTCGCCTGCTCGGACTCGTGGACAGCG
>JAOUEK010000112.1 GCA_029858755.1 Thermoleophilia bacterium | reverse complement strand
GGCGCCAGCGGAAGAGCACGAGCTGGACGACGGTCGTGGCCACGATCAGCCCGACCGAGACCCCGATGCTCCAGAACGCGTCGTCGAACGCGGACTGGAAGTTCTGGCCGTAGAAGCCGACGATCAGGCTCGGCACGAGCACGAGCGATGCCACCACGGTGAGCTTCTTGCCGACCTCGTTCTGTCCCTCGGCGACCTTCGCCTGGTAGTAGTCCCGCACGCTCGAGAGCAGGTCGCGGGCGACGTCCAGCTCCTCGGTCACCCGCACGAGGGTCTCGTACGTGTCCACGAAGCCGTGGTCGACCCCGACCGGCGTGGCGTCGGGCAGCCTGACGCGCTCGTCGAGGATGCGCCGCACGATCGCGCGCGTTGCGCTCGTCGCGCGGCGGGCGCGGAGCAGCTCGTGCCGGAGGTCGGCGACGCGCCGGCGCACCGTCGGGCCCGTGAGCGCGTCCACGCCGTCCTCCAGCTCGTCGATCGCCGCGTAGAGCGCGTCCAGGAAGTCGAGGTAGCGGTCGGCGACGTCGTCGAGCACGGCGTGGAGGAGCGCCCTGGGCGGACGGTCGTCGTCCGCCGCTTCCAGCGCCGGGGGGGCTGCGAGGCGACCCTCGCCGTCCCTCTTGCGGACGGTGACGACGCGCTCGGTGGTGACGAGGACGTCGAGCTCCAGGTACGAGACTTCCTCGAGGCCCGGCTCCGAGACGGGCACCGCCAGCACGACGAGGGCTGCACCCTCGCGCCCCTCGATCCCGGGGCGCGTGTCGCGTCGCTCCGTCGGCGGTGCGGCGAGCCCCTCGACGATCTCGGCGTCGGCCGTGGGGGGCAGCACCGCGGCGAGCTCGTCCGCGGTCGGGTCGACGAGATCGATCCAGCGGGAGCCCACTCCGGCGAGGGTACCCGCAGGTGCGGCCGGATCCGCGCGGACGGGTGCCGCGCCTACGCGGGTTGCGCTGCGGAGCCGGCCTCGTGGCGCTGCGCCGAGAGGAAGCGCTCGGCGTCGAGGGCGGCCATGCAGCCGGAGCCGGCGGCCGTGACCGCCTGCCGGTAGGTGTGATCCTGCACGTCGCCGGCCGCGAACACGCCGGGGACGTTGGTCGCCGTCGACCGCGGCTCGGTGACGAGGTAGCCCGTCTCCTCCTCGTGGTCGAGCCAGTCCAGGAACAGCGACGTGTTCGGGTCGTGCCCGATGGCGACGAAGAAGCCGTCGGTCTCCAGGTCGGTGATGTCGCCCGTGATCACGTTGCGGACGCGGACGCCGGTGACCTTGTCCTCGCCGAGCACGTCCTCGACGACGGTGTCGAGCACCAGCTCGATCGTGTCGTTCTGCTGAGCCCGGTCGACCATGATCGGCGACGCGCGAAACTCCTGACGACGGTGCACCAGCAGCACCTTGCTCGCGAAGCGCGTGATGAACAACGCCTCCTCCAACGCGCTGTCGCCGCCGCCGACCACGGTCACGATCTTGTCGCGGAAGAAGGCGGCGTCGCAGGTCGCGCAGTACGAGACTCCTCGGCCCTGCAGCCGTTGCTCCGACTCGAGCCCGAGCTGGCGGGCGCTCGCGCCGGTCGCCACGATCACCGACTCTGCCCGGTACTCGTCCTTGTCGACCCAGACCTTGAACGGGCGCTCGGAGAAGTCGACGCGGGTGACGTCGTCGGTGACGAACTCCGCGCCGAACCGCTCGGCTTGGCGACGGAAGTCCTGCATCATCGTCGGGCCGAGCTCGCCGTCCGGATAGCCGGGATAGTTCTCGACGTCGCTCGTGATCATCAGCTGGCCGCCCCAGTTGAAGCCCTCGATCACGAGCGGCCGCAGGTTCGCGCGGGCGGTGTAGAGCGCAGCCGTGTAGCCGGCGGGGCCGCCTCCGATGATGATCACGTCTCGTACGTCGCTCACGGTCGCTCCTTCTCTCCCTCGGTCGCCCGCGCGGAGCGGGCGTTACGGGGCACGATAGTGAGAACGCCGGAGCGGATGCGCCTGTTCCTGGCGTCGCGACCCGCCGGCTACGCGGCGTCGGCGCCGCGGGGGAGCACCTCGAGACGGGCGTGCTCCGGCTCCGCTGCGGGCTCGACGAGCTCGGCCGCGCGCAGCGGGGCGGAGCGTGCCGCGATCGCGTCGAGCGCGGGCAGCTCCTTCTCCGAGAGGCTCGCCTCGCCCAGCTTGCGGGCGGTGGGGAGGACGCGGCGCTCGAGCGAGCCGACCGCCTCGTTGTAGGTCGAGACGGCCCGGTCGAGCGACGCACCGAGCTTGGAGAGGTGCCCGCCCGTCACCGTCAGCCGCTCGTAGAGCTCCCGGCCGAGGGAGTGCACGGTGCGCGCGTCCTCGGCGATCTTCTCCTGCTGCCAGCCGTGCGCGATCGCCTGCAGCAGGACGATCAGCGTCGTCGGCGAGGCGATGTGCACGCGCGCGCGCACGCCGACCTCGACCAGCTCGCGGTCGTGCTCCCAGGCCGCGCGGAAGAACCCCTCGTCGGGCAGGAACATGACCACGTACTCGGGGCTGTCGGCGAACTGCGCCCAGTACTGCTTCGTGCCGAGCTTCTGCAGGTGGTCGCGCACCTGGCGGGCGTGAGCGGCGAGCCGCTCGGTGCGCTCCTGCTCGTCGGAGGCCTCGGTGGCGTCGAGGTAGGCGGCGAGCGGCACCTTGGCGTCGATCACGACCTGCTTGCCGCCGGGGAGTCGGACGACGAGATCGGGTCGCAGTCGGCCCTCGTCGGTGGTGGCGGAGACCTGCTCCGCGAAGTCGCAGTAGGGGAGCATCCCCGCCAGCTCCACCACCCGCTTCAGCTGCATCTCGCCCCAGCGCCCGCGGACGTGCGGCGTGCGGAGCGCGTTGGCCAGGGAGCCGGTGCGCTCGCTGAGCAGCGACACCTGCTGGCGCAGCGCGCCGTAGGACTGCTCCCGTGCCCGATCGAGCTCCTGCACCTGGAGCCCGACCCGTTGCAGCGACTCGCGGAGCGGCGCCACGGTGGTCTCCAGGCGAGCACCGGCGAGGTCGAGGAACTGCCCGGTCGACTCGCGGAAGGCGTCCGCGGAGGCGGCGCGGACAGCGGCTGCGAGGCGCTCGTCGACCGAGCCCTCGACGACGTCGAGTCGCGCGGCGGCCTCGGCCAGCCGCCGCTCGGCGTCGGCGCGGGCAGCGGCCTCGTGGCGGCCCTCGCGCACGGCCGGGCGCAGCAGCAGGTAGGCGCCGACGGCGCCGAACACGAGGCCGATGACGAGGGCGGCGATGGTCACGAGGACACAAGACCATAGCGCCGGCGCCGGACGGAGCAGCCCGGGCCCCGGCTACCATGCTGCGAATGCCGCCGAAGCCGCGTCCGGGGGGGAAGCGCAAGCGAGCCGCGGGGACGCATCCCCCGACGCCCCAGGGCGCCGGGCCGGGGCGCCGCGGGCTGATCGGCCTGGCGCTCGCCGGCGCGGTGGTGGTCGTCGGGCTCGCAGGGCTGTACCTGGTCGGCGGCGGGGACGACGCGATCGCGGCCGATGACGCGCGTGCCGCGCTCACGGCGGCGGGCTGTCGCCTGCAGGAGGTGGAGGCGCTCCCCTTCAACCAGCACACGCTGCAGCCGGGCGAGAGCTCCGACCAGTGGAACACCGACCCGCCGACCAGCGGCCCTCACTATCAGCAGACGGCGATCTACGGCGCGTACACCGAGCCGCTCGATCAGGCGCGCGTGGTGCACAACCTCGAGCACGGCGCGGTGTTCATCCAGTACGGCAAGGATGTTCCCGCAGCGACGGTGGCGCAGCTGCGGGGCTTCTACGACGCCCGCCAGTCAGGCACGCTGCTCGCGCCCCTGCCGCGGCTCGACGAGAAGGTGGCGCTCGGTGCCTGGACGTTCTCCGGCGGCAAGGGAACCGCGTACCTGGCGACGTGCACCACGTTCCACGAGGCCGCCTTCGCGGCGTTCTTCGACGCCTTCCAGTTCCACGGGCCGGAGCGCTTCGACCCGGGCTCGATGCTCCCCGGGCGCTCGTAGCCTCGGCGCTACAGACTCGCCACAGCCCGCAGGACACGCTCGCGTGCCTCGCGTGCCAGCGGCTCGAGCGCGTCGTTCCCCGCCAGGGCGAGCGCCGCCATCGGCTCCATCGCCGCGACGTGCGTCGTCCCGTCGGCGACGCGCACGACGACGTTGCACGGGAGCAGCACGCCGAGGTCGGGCTCGAGCGCGAGGCCGCGGCTCGCGAGGTGCGGGTTGCAGGCACCGAGGATCACGTACGGCTCGACCTCCGCTCCGAGCTTCTCGTGGAGCGTGGCCTGCACGTCGATCGTGGTCAGCACGCCGAAGCCCTCCTCGGCCAGCGCGGCGCGCACGCGCTCCACCACCTCGTCGAAGGGGGCGGCGACGTCCCTCGTGACGGCGTATGCGGTCGTCTCCACGTCAGGCCGCCTGCTCGGTGAGGCCGAGCTCCCGCTCGAGGACGGCCAGTGGCCGGGCGCCCACGATCGTGTGCGACGCGACGCCGCCCTCCATGAGGACGAGCGTCGGGATGCCCGACACGCGGAACTCGGCAGCCAGCTCGGGGTGCTCGTCGACGTTCACCTTCGCCACCTTCAGGCGCCCGTCGTGGCGCTCGGCGAGCTCGTCGAGGATGGGGGCGATCACGCGGCACGGCGGGCACCACGGCGCCCAGAAGTCGACGAGCACCGGGGTCTCGGAGTTGCGGACCTCTTCGTCGAACGACGCTGCAGTGACATGGATGGGGCTCATCGGCAGTCTCTCCTCTCTCGAAGCTCTATATCTACAACTGTACAACGAAAGAGTTGTTCAACTATTCCCATCTGCCCCGCGATCCGAGCGCCGTGCCGAGGCCCGACGCCGACGCGTGCCCGCGTATGCCGGGGCTGGGGCTCGAACCCAGACGTCCCCTGAGGGACAGCCGCTTTTAAGGCGGCCGCGTCTACCCGTTCCGCCACCCCGGCCGGCCCGCCGAGTGTAGATCGTGGGCGCGGCGTTCACGGCGGGATCGCGTCGAAGCCCGACCGGGCCTGAGAGCGGGCGCCGGCCCGGGGTGGGCGAGGGCACTCGAGGCGCCGGACGGTGGCGCCCGGCTCCCGGGGGAGCTCCATCCTCACCGGCCGCGCGTCGCGATCCCGCTTCGGGGTGAGGCTTCAGCCTCGTCCCGCGGTGCGTCGGGATCCGGCTGTAGCCGCCGGTAGACTGCGGCGGCCATGGCGAGCACCGAGCATGCGCCGTCGTTCGCCCACCTCGAGTTCGACACGCCGCTGTACCGCACGGCCGTCGCCCAGTTCGACCAGGCCGTCCCGTACTCGGAGATCACGGACGGTGTCGCCGAGCGGCTCCGCTACCCGGAACGAGCGATCATCGTCAGCTGCCCGGTGCGGCTCGACGACGGACGCCGGGTCGTCTTTCCCGGATATCGCGTCCAGCACTCGAGCGTGCTCGGGCCCACGAAGGGTGGCGTCCGCTACGACGCTCACGTCTCGCTCGGCGAATGCGCCGCGCTCGCCGTGTGGATGACGTGGAAGTGCGCGCTGCTGCGACTGCCGTACGGCGGCGCGAAGGGCGGCGTCCGCTGCGACCCGCGTGCGCTGTCGCAGCCCGAGCTCGAGCGGCTGACCCGCCGCTTCACCTCGGAGCTCCTGCCCTTCATCGGCCCCCAGGAGGACATCCCCGCGCCCGACATGGCCACGAACGAGCAGGTGATGGCGTGGATGATGGACACGTACTCGATGCAGCGGGGCCACGCCGTGCCCGAGATCGTCACTGGCAAGCCGATCTCGATCGGCGGGTCGGTGTTCCGCCACGAGGCGACCGGCGCGGGTGTGGTGATGGTGGTCGCGCGCGCCTGCGAGCGCCTCGGCTGGCGGCTCTCCGAGCAGCGCTGCGTCGTCCAGGGCTTCGGCAACGTCGGCGGCATCGCCGCGCAGGAGCTCGTCGATCGAGGGGCCACGGTGCTCGCCGTCTCCGACGTCTCGGGCGGCGTGTGGGATCCCGACGGCCTCGATGTGCCCACGATGAGCCAGTACGCTCTCGAGCACGGCTCACTCGAGGGCTGGGAGGGGGGCACCCGCGTGGGGAACGAGGAGCTGCTCGAGCTCGAGTGCGACGTGCTCGTGCTCGCGGCGCGCGAGAACCAGGTGCACGCCGACAACGCTCCCCGTCTTCGCTGCCGCCTGATCGCCGAGGGGGCGAACGGGCCGACGTCGCTCGAGGCGGACGCCATCCTGCGCGAGCGCGGGATCCCGATCCTGCCGGACATCCTCACCAATGCCGGCGGCGTCACCGTCTCCTACTTCGAGTGGGTGCAGGACCTCGGTCGCCTGTTCTGGGGGCGTGACGAGATCCGCGCGAAGCTGGCGGAGAAGCTGAACGACGCCTTCGACCGCGTCTGGGAGATCGGCGGTGAGAAGGAGATCCCGCTCCGCACCGCCGCGCTCGTCGCCGGCATCCGCGAGGTCGGGGCGGCTCTCGACGCGCGCGGCCTCTACCCGTAACCTGCCGTGCCCATGGACCGCGTACGGGACGCGATGATCACCGAGCCACGGTCGCTGCCGTCGACCGCGTCGGCCCAGGAGGCCGGGGAGGTGCTCGTGCCGCGCGAGGTGCGCGCGGTGTACGTGGTCGGCGAGCGCGGCGACCTGGTC
>JAOUEK010000148.1 GCA_029858755.1 Thermoleophilia bacterium | reverse complement strand
GGTCGGCGTGGTCACGCGCAAGACCCTCGTGGCGGCCGTCGTCGCGACGGGCCGCGCTCCGCGAGAGACGCCGCTGGCGGAGATCGCCGAGGCGCCGCACTTCACGATCGGCCCGGACGTGCCGCTCGAGGAGGCGTTCCGCTTCCTGGAGGAGCAGGACGCCGAGCGCGTCCCCGTGGTCGAGGAGGGTCGGCTGATCGGCGTCGTCTCGCGCGCCGTGCTCCAGCGGCGCCTCGCCGAGGACGAGGACCGCGTCGACCCCGACTAGCGGCGCCCGCTGCGTCGGCTGCCGACGCCTCTTCGAGCCCGGACACTGCTGCTGCACGTCGTGCGGCATCCACCGGGCCACCCGCTTCGCCCGCATGCCGCTGCGACCGGGCGACGACGCAGGCCGTCGGCACCTCCCGTCCGGCCTCCGAGAGGACGCCATGGCACTCTGGCGCCGTGTTGCACGAGGCGACGGTGGCTGCGCTCGACGACCCGAGGGTCAGCGCCGCCGGCGACTGCCGGCGTGCGGCTCGAGCAGCTGCAGTGGGTCGGCGAGGCCGGCTGCGCCGCACTCGATCTCGTCCGCCTCGACGGCGGACGGCGCCCGGCGGTCTGCCGGCACCCGGTCCACCTCGAGCCCGCGCGCGGCGAGCTCCGACTCCACCACCCTGATGCCGATGCGGCCGAGCAGGTGGTGGAACGTCCCCGGTGCCCGGTCGGCGAGCGCCGCGAAGAACACGGGCAGCCAGCGGCCCGCGTGCTCGGTGAGGAACGACGCCTCGACCTCGGCGCACCGCTCCGCCTCGTCCACCCGGTCGCCCTGGATCGCCTCGACGCGCCGCAGGGCGAGGTAGGAGAGGAACTCCAGCTCCGTGCCGGCGTGATCCACGCGCTCCGCGGCCGGCCCGTCGCTCTCGGCGCCGAAGGCGCGGTAGAAGCCCGCCACGTCCGCCATCTGCCGCGTCTGGCGGAACGGGTCGAGCTCGTAGCTGCCCTCGTACGGCGGCACCACGACGTCGCCGTCGAACAGCCGCTCGTGGGCGGCGACGAGCTCCTCGAGGGGGGTCGAGACAGCCGCCTCGCCGAGGGCGGAGAGCTCGTCCGGGGCCCCGGGCGCATCGGCCAGCGCGCCCGCCAGCGCCGCGATCTCGTCGATCGTGGCCGGGGTCGGCACCGCCAGCCCGAGCGCGAGCAGGCGGAGCAGCGCCACGGACTCGACGCTCGGCGCGTGCGCCGCGCTCCCCGTCACGGGAGCTCCAGCGCGAACGGGATCCAGTTCGCGTAGTGCTTGCGGCCGCCGCGGTTCTCCTGATCGCCGAGCCAGACCGCGAATGCCACGCTCCAGCGCTGCGCCGGCTCGAGCGCCGCGCCGACGCCGTCGCGCTTCGCCGGGAAGCCCAACGCGACGGCCCACGAGCCGCCGTCGTGCACGCCCCTGCCGCGCGCGGTCAGCTCGGGCAGGTGGGTGGTGGTGCCGAAGCCCTCGGCCACGATCTGCTCGACCGGCGTGGCGCGCTTCACCTGCGACAGCGGATTGCCGGCCTTGCGGCCGACCCAGTAGAGGCTCGCCGTCTGCGGCGGCAGCACGTCGTCGGGCATCACGTCGTGCTCGACGCGCGGGTAGATCTGGTCGACGCCGGTCTGCCCGGTCAGGTCGCGCTGCCACGTCGCCCGCCACTGCAGGATGTGCACAGGCTTGCCGCGGTCGCCCATGGTGATCGGTGCCGGGTCGCCCGCGACGGTCGGCAGCATCACCGCAACCGCGTCGTGGTAGCGGCGGACGCCGTCCAGGTCGTCGACGGAACCGTCGTCCCAGGTGAGCCTGAAGGCGACGTCGCTGCCATTGTGGAGCGCCCGCGCCCGGAGCTCGGCGACGCCCGCGGCGTCGAGGAACGGCGGCGACACGCGCTGCGGTGAGAGGGGCACGACCGCCTCCGCCGCGTCGTCCCAGGCGCTCGACTGCGGGTCGTCCTGGGGGAGCTCGCCGCGGCGGTAGGCCGCGACGAGAGCCGCCTCCGGCGGCGCCTCGCTCCCGAACAGCCCGAGCACGCCCGCCGCTCCCACGGCACCCGCGCCGACGGCGCCGACGGCCCCTGCGGCGACCAGGGCGTCCTTCCGCGTCATGCCTTCGGCCATCGCCTCACCTCACGTGTTGTGCCGGTAGCCGGTGGCCGGCTCGCCGGAGACCTCGGTGGCGAACTCGAACGGGCGCACGAACGTGGGCTCGCGGAGCGGGACGGCGACGATCTCGGAGCCGTCCTGCGCGTAGCCGCGCGCGACGCCGTCGCGCACGTCGAAGGTGTCGATGATCCGCTCCGTGGAGCCGAACAGGAGCAGCAGGCCGAGCAGCTCGGGGTCGTCCTTCGCCTGCTTGTACAGCTCGATCGCCCGTTCCACGCCCGGCCCGAACATCTGCATCAGGTGCGGCACGGGCACGTGGATCGGGGGGATGTAGTAGACGTTCGGCTCCAGCCCCAGCTGGGGGTACAGCGGCAGCGCGATCTTGCGCTCGTGGACGAGGAAGTCCGCCGGCTTGCGCGGGTCGGACGCCTCTGGCGGCGAGAGGTAGTTCGTCAGCCGCAGCCGGCCGATGCACGCCGTGGTGCACTGCGTCTGCAGCCCCTGCTCGAGCTTCGGGTAGCAGCCGATGCACTTCTCCGAGACCCGTGTCTCGAGGTTGAACATCGTCTTCTTGTAGGGGCACGCCGTGAGGCACTCCTGGTAGCCGCGGCACCGTTCCTGGTCGACGAGCACGACCCCGTCCTCGGGCCGCTTGTAGATCGCGTCGCGCGGGCAGGCGGCGACGCAGGCGGGGTAGGTGCAGTGGTTGCAGATGCGCTGCAGGTAGTACATCCACATCAGCGAGTGCGGCAGGTCCTCGAGGTAGGGCGTGTCGTCCGCCGAGCCCGTGGGCTCGTCCTCGCCGATGTTCGGGTGGTTCCAGTCGGCCTCGTCCGGCGCCCAGCCGAGCACGTACTCGCCCGCGGGGGCGGCCTCGAACAACGTCTCACCCGCGTACACGTCTCCGTCCCACTCCTGGCGGCCGAGCAGGTCGAGCACGTTCACGTCCCAGCCGGTGGGGTAGTAGCCGTACGGCTTCGTCTCGATGTTGTTCCAGAGCATGTACTCCTGGCCCTTGCCCCACGTCCAGGTGCTCTTGCAGGCGATCGTGCAGCTCTGGCAGGCGATGCACTTGTTCGTGTCCATGATCATGGTGAACTGGCGCACGGGCCGGGACTCCTCGTACCAGTAGTCCATCTCGCGGCCGAGCTGCCAGTTCCTGACCTTGACCCTCTGCTTCGCCACCGTCAGCTCCCCTTCGTGCCCGAGTAGTCGCCGGCCAGGTAAGCGGTCAGCGCGGCGGACGGCGCCTCCGGGCGGAGGCCGAGCGTCAGCGGTCGCCACAGCCGCTCGGCGCCGATGCCGCCGTCCTCGGCCTTCTCGATCTTCACGAACGCCTCCTTGGGCGCACCCGACACGGAGTGCACGTCGGCCTCGAAGCCCGTGCCGATCACCTGGCCGAAGTAGCCCTTGCGGACGAGGCTGTCGGTCTGCTGGGTGGGCCGCAGCCAGGCGCGGGTGCCCGACTGGTGGCTGCCGTATCGGAACAGCGCCACGTAGCGGGTCTGCTCGTTCCTCGCCGGGTTGCCGGGCGTGGCCTTCTGGTTGGCGACGGTCGCCGGCGTGGCCGCGTACATGTTGAACCACGTCCGGATCACACCGCGGCTCATCCCCGTGTAGATGCGCACCCGCATCATCGCGCGCGCGACCTCGTAGTACGGGTCGTCCTCCTTCCAGCCGCGGTACGGCCGGTCCTCGGGGTCGGCGTCCACCCACGCGTAGTCACCGTCCGCGAGCCCGAGCTCTGCCGCGTCCTTCGGGTTGATCTCCAGGTACGCCTCGCCGGTCCACGGCATCCTCGGGTCGCGCCGGTAGGGGTCGCCGAAGGGGCCGAAGAGCATCGAGATCCAGTCGGCGTCGACCGCGGTCGAGTGGGCGCCCCAGCGGTACTTGGGCGTCTGGAAGACGAAGCGGAACGCCGGGTCGCGCTCCTGCAAGGGGTGCAGCGTCTGCTGGAGCTCCGCCCACGTGCGCACGACGTTGCGGTACTGGCGGGTCTCGACGTCGAGCTGGGACTCGGGCACGCCGTAGTCCTCGGGTGCTCGCGGTGCGATCGACGGGTGCGCGGCGTTGGAGAGGATCGCGTTCGGCTCGTAGAAGGTCGCGTCCACCGGCTCGCGCCAGACGGGCAGCGACTCGCCGGCTGCCTGGAACTCGGGCTCCGGCCGGTAGAACTCGAGCCTGCCCGTCGCCGTGTACCAGGGCTTGTCCTCCTGGCGCTGCTCCCAGCCGCCGGAGCGGGGGTACGTGCGCATGTTCATCAGCAGCGGCACCCCGCGCTTCGAGCTCTCGTGCAGCTCGTCGTACGTGATGCCGCGGGTCGCGTTGGAGCCGGAGAAGATCCGCTGGAGGTACGGCGTGGGGTCGCCGTCGAGGATGCCGCGCCAGTACTGCTCCATCCGCGGCTCGTCGATCAGCTCGCCGAGCGCCTTCGCGGTCAGCGCGAGCGCCTCGTAGTCGGAGCGGGTGTCGTAGAGCCGCTTCAGCGGCGTCGTCGGGAAGGCGAGCAGGAACGGGTTCGTGCAGCTCGCGGTCGCATCCGGGAGCTTGAACTCGGCCCACGAGTCGGCGGGGAAGACCAGGTCCGCGTACTCGCACGAGCTCGTCCAGTGCCACTCGTTGCAGAAGACCGCGTCCTGCCGGGGCAGCGTGTTCTTGACCACGTCGAACGACCACTTCGCGTTCCCGAGCAGCGAGTTCGAGTTGCCGAACCAGATCAGCTTCGTCGGGGTCGGCATGTGGCTCTTCCCCGTGAGCACCTCGCCCTTGGTCAGGTCTCCCTCGTCGTCCTTCGCCACGGCGCGCAGCGGCCGTTCGCCGTAGTTCCAGTAGTGGGCCGACTCGGCCTTGTAGTACCTCTTCACCGTCGCGGGCTTCGTCAGGTCGGGCTCGATCGCGAAGGGGTCCTCGGCGATCCACTGACCCATTGCCTGGAAGACCGAGCCCCTGTAGTTGCCGGCGTAGCTGCCGACGTTGCCCCCGAGGTGGCCGATGTTGTCGGTCAGCGCAGCCACCAGGAACTGCACACGTCCGAAGAGGTCGTTCTGGAAGTAGTGGTTCGGGCCCATGCCGGCGGCGAGCAGCGTCTCGCGCTTGTTGGCGGCCAGCTGGCGGGCGATCGACTGGATCGCCTGCGGCGGCACCCGGCACACCTCCGAGGCCGTGCGCAGGTCGAAGCTCTCGTCCAGGTACTGCTTGAGCAGGTCGAACGCCGGGCGCACCGGGACGGTGCTGCCGTCGACCAGCTCGACCTCGAACTCGCCGAGGAGCGCCGGGTCGCCGTCGAACCGCGCGCCGACCTCGTCGCGGCTCACAGGACGTGGACGCCCGGTGGCGCGGTCCCACCAGACGAAGTCGCCCCAGGCGTCGCGCAGCTCCGTGGGCACGACCTGCCCCCCGGCCGTGAACGGCGGCGGCGGAGGGTTGCCCTTGATCTCCGCGTCGGGCTTCAGCGTCACGTAGTTGGTGAGCGCTGCGAGCTCGTAGCCCGGGATCACGTCGCGCGCGTCGAGCCGCTCGCCCGTGTCCAGGCGGACGAGCAGCGGGAGGTCGGTGCGCTCGATCACCGCGGCGCGGTCGTAGAGGCCCTTCTCGATCAGCTCGCGGGCAACGCCGAGGAAGAACGCCGCGTCGGTGCCGGGGCGGAGGATGATCACCTCGTCCGCCTTGTTGGCGGTCGGCATGTAGT
>JAOUEK010000377.1 GCA_029858755.1 Thermoleophilia bacterium | reverse complement strand
CGTGACGGGCGGGCTCGGCGCGGCCACCGGAGTGGCGTACGTCGCCGCGCGCGACGCGCTCCCGAGCCGCGGGCGCGCCGTTTTCGTCGGGGTGGTCCTGGCGCTGATGTCGGGTGCCAGCACCGTCGACGCGAGCAGCTTCGACTTCTCGGCGCTCGAACCGAAGGAGTTCGCCGTCGCGACGTTCGTGGTGCTTCCCGGGATCGCGGCAGCGACCATCGTCGGGGTCACCGACCGGTTGCTCGTCGTCCAGCCCTGGTCGAGCCCGTCGCTCGCGGTCGTCCTCGGAATGGCGGCGCTGGTGCTCAACGTCGTGCTCGTGGTCGTCGTCGTGCTCGCGGGGGTGGCCGTTGCGCTCCGCCGCGCGCCGGTGCTGGCCGGGCACGTGCAGGCCGTGGCGCGCGTGGCCCTCCCGGTGCTCCTCGTCGCGCTCGCCGCCCGGTCGGGCCTCGAGCTCTGGCGTGACGCGACGGCAGTCCTCTAGGCTCGGTGCAAGCGGCCGCTCCTCACCAGCGCCGCGCCCAGGCCGGTGACGGCTGCGGGCTCGGCGCGAGGAGCGCAAGATCCTCTTCGAAGAGCAACGACGACCGACCCCCCTCGGGGTCACGAACCTGGAGCCGGCCCGCACGTGTCGCTACCAGCAGACGCCCGTCGGCGTCCCAGTCGGCCCACTGCAGGTCCTCGAGCAGCCGGACGTCGCCGTTCGCCTCGAGCGAGTAGAGCACGTGCATGCCGTCCACCGCCTGCCGGGCGAACTCGCCGAACGCGTGCCCGACGCTCTCCACGTGGAGCACGAGATCGCCCTGCGGCTGACGCTTCCGGAGGCGAGCGTTGCGTCGCTCGTCCCACATGTCCCCCGGGTCGCGCGCCGGCGAGCCCGGCGCTTCCTCCCAGCCCCGCCGCCGCTCGGTCGCGAACTGCTCGACCGGGATCGAGCGTAGCCCCCAGCGGATCGGCAGCTCGAGGTCACCGGGTCGCTCCCCCGCGTCCCTCGTGAAGCGGTAGCCGTACGACCAGGTGCCGCAGGTGGCGAACGCGTGCAGCGCCGTCAGCCAGGGGAGGCGAGAGACCGCGACGTACGCCTCGCCGTGCTCCCACCGGGCACTCGGCTTGTGGGCGAAGTACGAGAGCAGGCGGCCATCCGGGGACAGGTCGGAGCGGCGCGGGAAGAGCCGCCCACCGAGCCAGGCGCCGGGCTCGTAGCGCCCGGCCGCCAGGTCCCAGCGTCCGACGTGCGCCCACCTCGTGGGGCCGCGCCGGAAGACGGCGACCACCGGCGCCTCGGTCGCCGGGATGCAGTACAGGCGGGGCGCCCCCTCGTCGGCCACGCCGACTACCGGGGGAGGGCCCAGTCGGACGGCGGGTCGCTCCCACCCTCGTGCGACCAGCGGGGGCCGATGCGCGCCAGCGTCGGGTGGCTGACGAGCCCGCCGGCGACAAGCGACTGGCCGAGCCCGAAGTCGGTGGCGCCGGCGAGGAGCTGCTCGGGTACGAGCGAGAACACGCTGCCAACCACGGCGAGGTCGGCACGTGAGTTCATGCGCATGAGGATGAGGTTGTCACACTGCGAGATCACGTTCTCGTGGATCTTCTGCGGGCGCTGGGTGGAGACGAGCAGGGTGAGGCCGAACTTCCGTCCCTCGCCGGCGATGCGCACGGCGTGCTCGGTCGCGAGTGCCGTCAGCGGGCCGTCAGCCGCCCCGGGGCAGACGTTGTGGGCCTCGTCGATCACGATCAGGGTCGGGTCGCGCGCCTCCCGCCGCCGCCAGAGGGCGGCCAGCGTCGCCTCGGCGGCGAGCGCCCTCTCGGCCGGAGTCGGCAGCGAGCCGAGATCGACGACGACAGCACGCGGGCCGCCAGGAGCCACGAGCTCGTCCAGCGAGCCGCTGTCGCTCATCGACCACAGCGTCCAGCGCTCGAGGCCGAGGTTCGTCAGACGGAGACCCAGCGCGCGCACGGCCGGCTCAGCAGATGCGCGCAGCGCGTCTGCGAGCTCCTGCGGAGTCTCGTAGGGCGACGCCGACACGGATTCTGCGAGCTCGATCAGCGCGGCGTACTCCTCGAGGTCGGCGATCGGGTCGAGGCGCAGCGTCGCGCCACGCTCGGCCGCGTCGAAGGTCGTGAAGCGCACGTGGAGGCGCTTCTCGCCCGCGTCCCCAACGCTGCGCACCGCGAGATCGTCGGTCGCCTCCGCGTAGCGGGAGGCGAGCTCGATGTCGACGTCGTCCCGCACGCTTCCGAGGCGCACGAAGTCGGAGTTCGGGTCGAGGACGACGACCCGCAGGCGCGTCTCGAGCAGGAGGCGTTCGAGGATCGTGCCCAGTGCGTACGTCTTCCCGGAGCCGGACTGGCCGCAGAGGAAGGTGTGGCGGCGGAACGCTCCCGCGTCGAGCTCGAGCGGGACGCCGGGCGCCATCGACATCTCGCCGACGGGGAGCTGGGCGCGGCCTGGTCGGATGCTGGCGAGCCAGTCCGCCACCTCGGCGGGAGCGGCGACCCGCGTCTCGACGCCGTGGAAGGGCGGCACCGCGTCACCGAGCAGCCGTCCCTCGACGCGAACGTCGGGGGCCAGCTGCCCGTGCTCACCGAGCGTGAGGCCCGTCACCTGGCCGAGGAGCGGTCCGCTCGCGTGATCCAGCGTCACGTAGCCGCCGACCGCGGCCGCGACGTCCGCCGGCGCGACGTGGTACCAGAAGTGCCGTCTGTCGATGCAGGTCGAGGTCGGCGGACGGTCGGGCGGCATCACCGCAGGCTACTCACATCGCGTAGGCTCGCAGCGCGATGGAGGTCCGCGCGCGCGACGCCGCCGAGCCGTTCACGACGAAGGACGGCTCCACCATCCGCGAGCTTCTGCACACGCCGTCGCAGTCACTCGCCGAGGCGACGCTGGAACCCGGACAGGCCACCCGGCGCCACCACCACCGGGCCTCTGAGGAGATCTACCTCGTGCTCGAGGGCGGCGGCGCGATGGAGATCGACGGCGACCGCCGCGAGCTCGGCCCCGGTGACGCGGTGCTGATCCCGCCGGGATCCGCGCACCAGCTCACGGCGGGCGAC
>JAOUEK010000376.1 GCA_029858755.1 Thermoleophilia bacterium | reverse complement strand
AGCTTCCCGAGTTCCCGCGCTCGGTGCTCGAGGCCCTGCGCCAGCCGCTCGAGGACGGCGTCGTCTCGGTGGCGAGAGTCGGCGGGCGCGCCGTCTTCCCGGCGCGCTTCCGCCTCGTCGGCACGATGAACCTGTGCCCGTGCGGCGGGCGCGGCGACCCCGCGCTCGCCTGCTCCTGCGGTGCGGCGCGACTGGCTGCCTACCGAGAGCGGCTGTCGCGCGCGCTGCTCGATCGCTTCGACCTCGTCGTGGCGATGCCGCGTCCGCGCGCCGAGGAGCTCGCGGCTCCGCCGGGCGAGCCTTCCGAGCAGGTGCGGGAGCGGGTGATGTCCGCGGCGGAGCTGCTCTCGCGGCGGCTTCCGCGGAGAACGGCCGGAGCGTCCGAGCTCCTCGACCGCGCTGTCGACCGGTTGCCGCTCTCGGGGCGTGGGCGAGCGCGCGTCGGCCGGGTCGCCCGGACGATTGCCGCGCTCGCCGGCGCCGAAGCGGTGCAGCCCGAGCACGTCGCCGAGGCGCTCTCCTACCGGGCGCCCGCAGAGCTCCGCGAGCGATGACGATCCGGCGCATCCGCCGCGGCGCTCCGGAGTACCCGGCCCTGCTCGCGGCGATCCACGACCCTCCGGCGGCGCTGTGGGTGCGCGGCGAGGCCGACGCCTCCGTGCTGTCGGGCCCCGCCGTGGCGGTCGTGGGCGCCCGTGCCTGCTCGGGCTATGGGCGCGCCGTCGCCCGGTCGCTCGGCCGGGAGCTGGCGGCCGCCGGGGCGGTGGTGGTCAGCGGTCTCGCGCGGGGCGTGGACGGGGAGGCGCATCGCGGTGCGCTGGAGGCAGGAGGGCCGACGGCTGCGGTGCTCGGATGTGGTGTCGACCGCGACTACCCGGCGGCACACGCGGAGCTGGCCCGCCGCATCTGCGATGCCGGCGGCCTGATCGTGTCGGAGTACGAGGCGGGCGTGGAGCCGGCGCCCTGGCGCTTTCCCGCACGGAACCGGATCATCGCGGGGCTCTGTGCCGCGACGGTCGTCGTCGAGGCTCGGGAGCGCTCCGGCGCGCTGATCACCGCGGACTTCGCGCTCGAGGGCGGGAGGGAGGTGCTGGTCGTGCCGGGGGAGATCACGTCGGCGCTCTCCGCCGGGACGAACGCGCTGCTCCGGCTCGGGGCCACCCCGGTCACCTGCGCGGCGGACGTGCTCGAGGCAATCGGGCTGGCGCCTGCGGCGCAGGACGCGGCTGCGCCGGCCGGCGCAGCGGCGATCGTGCTCAGCGCACTCGGCGAGGGAGCGGCGACGATCGACGAGCTCGTGCGTCGGACCGGCCTCGAGGCGGGCCTCGCCGCGGCGGCGCTCGTCGAGCTCGAGCTCGCCGGCCTCGCCACCACGGAGGACGGCGTCGTCCGGCGCCAGCCATGTGCCTGACCGCGCCGTCGGTGGCCCGAGCGGCCACGGACGGGCCCTCGCCACCGGCCCGGCCGCGGTCGGCGGCGACCGGCCCAGGCCGGCTCGCCTGCGGGGCCGGGGATCGGTCATTACCATCCTGCGGTGCCCTCCTTGTGGCTGAGCGAGCCCGCACCCAGATGGCCCGACGTGCGGCTCGACGGGCCGGCCGACGTCGTCGTCGTCGGCGGCGGTGTCACGGGCTGCTCGTGCGCGCTCACGCTGGCCCGCGCGGGCCTCCGCGTCCGTCTCCAGGATGCGCGCGAGATCGCCGGCGGCGCGAGTGGTCGCAACGGAGGCTTCGCCCTCCGTGGCGGCTCCGCGCCATACGACGTCATGCGCACGTCCATGGGTGCCGACGCCGCCCTCCGTCTGTGGCGCACGACCGAGGATGCGATCGACGAGATGGAGGTGCTGGCCGGCGACGCGCTGCGCAGGCTCGGCAGCCTCCGCATCGCGGTCGACGACGAGGAGCGCGACGAGTTGCGCGCCGAGTACGACGCGCTCGTCGGGGACGGGATCGCTGCGGAGTGGGTCGACGATCTCCAGGGGCCGCTCCGGGGCAGGTTCACGGCCGCGCTGCGGCATCCGACCGATGCAGCGTTGCAGCCGGCACGATGGGTGCGGCGGCTGGCGGCGCTCGCCGTCGAGGCGGGGGTGGAGATCCGTGAGCACGCGCGGCTCGGCTCGCTCGACGACGCCGGCGGAGCCATCGTCGTCGTCTGCACGGACGGGTATCCGAGCCGCCTGCTGGGCGAGCTCGACGGTCTGATCGTGCCCACGCGAGGGCAGGTGATCGCGACGGAGCCACTCGAGGAGCTCTGGTTCGAGGTCCCCCACTACGGGCGTCACGGCTTCGACTACTGGCACCAGACCCCCGATGGGCGCATCGTCGCCGGGGGCTTCCGCGACACATCGCTCGAGGCGGAGTTCACGGATGTCGAGGAGACGACGCCCGTCGTCCTCGCGGCACTCGAGGGCTTCGTCGCCTCGCTCGCCGGGCGCCCCCTGCGGGTCGACTACCGGTGGGCGGGGATCTTCGGCCTCGTGCTCGACTTCCTGCCGGTCGTCGGCCGCGTTCCCGGCGAGGAGCGGGCCTGGGTCGCCGGCGGCTACTCGGGGCACGGCAACGTCCTCGGCTACCTGTGCGGACAGCTCGTGGCGCGAGCGATCGTCGGTGACCGCGACCCGCTGCTCGACCACTTCGAGCCGGCCCGACTGCTGAACGCGTGATCGCCGTCACGCTCCGGCTCCCTGTGACGATCACGTACGACGAGGCCGACGTCAGAGCTCGACCGTCGGCAGGTCGCGCTCGGCGGCTGTCGCGTGGGCGGCGACGGCGATCGCGAGGTCCTGGATCGCGAGGCCCGTGGAGTCGAACAGCGTGATCTCCGTCGCGCTCGCCCGGCCCGCTGCGTCTCCCGCGAGCACTGCGCCGAGGGTGGTGACGCGGCTCCGGTCGACGAGCCCGGCCTCGACAGCGGCCGTCAGCTCGCCGCCGTGACTGGCCTGCTGCCAGTCGTCGCAGAAGAGGCGGGCCCGGATGAGCTCCTCGACCGCGACCTCCGCCTTGCCGGGGCCGTCGGCGCCCATCAGCGACACGTGCTGGCCCTCACGCAACGAGCCCCGAG
>JAOUEK010000375.1 GCA_029858755.1 Thermoleophilia bacterium | reverse complement strand
CTCGTCCAGCTCCGCACGGCGCTCCTCGTCGAGCGAGCTCCACAGCGTGAAGGTCGGGCCGTAGTTGTTGCGGAAGAGCTCCCACATCTCGCGAGGGTCATCGCCCTCGTGCGGCGAGTTCCCCTCCACGAAGCGCAGGTCGAACCACTCGCCGAGCATCTCCTCCACATGGGTCTCGTCGCCCCACTGGAACGGAGACCCGGCGCCCTCCGGCGGCGGCGGTGCGAAGGGCGACATCGTGCGGAAGATGTCGCCGACGCCGCTCGCGCCGCGCCAGGCGGTGAGCCCCAGGCGGCCGCCGGGCCGGCAGACGCGCGAGAGCTGGGAGGCGACTCTGGCGTGGTCGGGAGCGAAGATCACTCCGACGGAGGACGAGACGACGTCGAAGCTCGCGTCCGCGTAGTGGAGCTCTTCGCAGTCCGCGACCTCGAGCGTCAGCTGCAACCCGGCGTCCGCGGCCTGCTTCCTCGCCGTCTCGATCAGGGCCGGCGCCAGGTCGGACGCGGTCACCCGCGCGCCGGCTCGAACCGCCCGGAACGCCACCTCGCCGGTGCCGCAGCCCAGATCGAGCCACCGCTCGCCCGGCTGTGGAGCGAGGCGCGCGACGAGGTCGTCGTGCATGTCGTGGATCGTCCCGGCGACCTTCTCGAACGGCGCCGCTCCCCAGATCTGGGCCTGCCGCTTCTTCAATGCCTCGAACGCCATCGTCACTCCTCCGTCGGAAGTGGCGATCGTAGTCGAATGCCCGCGGCGTTCGTCGGGCGCTGTGGACGGGGGGGGTCTGGCTGAAGCCAGACCCCGGGGGGTGGGCCCTCGGCCCCGCCGGCCAGGCTCCGGGGTGAGGCTTCAGCCTCACCCGCCTCGCCTCGGGCGGTCCTCCAGCGGATCCGTGGCGGCGCGGCGCGGGATCCGCTGCGGGTGGTCAGCCCGGGCGGGGGGCGAGGTAGAGGTGCCAGAGCAGGCGCGCCGCAGTCGCGCGGTGCGGGCGCCACCGCTCCCCGATCTCGGCGAGCTCACCCGCGGACGGTCGCGTGTCGAGGGCGAGCGCCTGCCGCGCCCCCTCTTGCAACGCGATGTCGCCGACCGGCCACGTATCGGGCCGCCGCAGCGCCGACAGCAGGTAGACCTCGGCCGTCCAAGGGCCGATGCCGGGCAGCGCCACGAGCGCGACGCGCGCCTCGTCGTCCGGGAGGCCCGCGACCGCGTCGAGGTCGAGCGCGCCCGACTCGACCGCGTCGGCGAGCACGCGCACGTAGCGCGCCTTCTGCCGGCTGAAGCCGTCGGCCCGCAGCTCGGCGTCGCTCGACCCGAGCACCGCCCGCGGCTCCACAGCCCCGACGCGGCGCTCGAGCCGCTCGTACGCGGCCCGCGCCGATGCGAGCGAGACCTGCTGCTCCAGAATCAGCAGCACCAGGGTGGGGAAGCCGGGCTCGCGGGCCCAGAACGCGGGCACGCCGTGGCGCTCGACGATCGCCCCGAGGCTCCGGTCGTCCCGCGCCAGCCGCTCGACCGCGGCACGGAATGATCGCGGCGTGAGCACTCGCGCACGCTACCCCGGTCGGCTATCGTGGGGCGCGATGCACGGTGAGCGCCATCCGTCGACGGCCCGCCTCGGCCTGCCCGCGCTCGCCCTCCTCCTTCCCCAGTAGGGGAAGCGACTGCTCGACATACCCGTTTCCCGTCCCGGGAGCAGTGCGTCCCGAGCCCGCCGAGGAGGAGTGACCCCGATGCCGACACACATGCCGTATCACCGCTACCGCCATTACGAGACCGTCGACCTGCCCGACCGAACGTGGCCGGACACGGTGATCCAGCGGGCGCCGATCTGGTGCTCGACCGACCTGCGCGACGGCAACCAGGCGCTCGTCAACCCGATGGACAGCGAGCGGAAGCGGCGGTTCTTCGACCTCCTCGTCCGACTCGGCGTGAAGGAGATCGAGGTCGGCTTCCCGTCGGCATCGAAAGCGGACTTCGACTTCGCCCGTGTGCTCGTGGAGGAGGGGTTGATCCCCGCGGACACGACGATCGCCGTGCTCACGCAGGCGCGTCCCGAGCTGATCGAGCGCACCTACCAGGCGCTCGAGGGAACGCCACGCGCCATCGTCCACCTCTACAACTCGACCTCGGTCACCCAGCGGCGGGTCGTCTTCCGCATGGATCGGGAGGGGATCAAGGGGCTCGCCGTCAACGGCGCCGCGCTCTGCAAGGAGCTCGCCCGGAGCACCGACACGGAGATCGTCTTCCAGTACTCGCCCGAGAGCTTCCACCACACGGAGCTCGACTACGCGCTCGAGGTGTGCGAGGCGGTGGCGGCGCAGTGGGGGCCGACGCCGCAGGAGAAGATGGTCGTCAACCTGCCGACGACGGTCGAGCAGTTCCCGCCGAACGTGTACGCCGACCGCATCGAGTGGTTCTGCCGCCACTTCTCGAGGCGCGACAGCGCGATCGTCTCCGTCCACCCGCACAACGACCGGGGGACGGCGGTGGCCACGGCGGAGATGGGGCTGATGGCCGGCGCCGAGCGCGTCGAGGGCACCCTCTTCGGCAACGGCGAGCGCACCGGCAACGTCGACCTGATCACGCTCGCGCTGAACCTGCTCACGCAGGGAGTCGATCCCGGCCTCGACCTGTCGGCGATCGACGAGGCGAAGGCGATCGTCGAGGAGTGCAACGAGCTTCCCGTCCACCCACGGCATCCGTACGTCGGCGACCTGGTCTACACGGCGTTCTCCGGCTCGCACCAGGACGCGATCAAGAAGGGCATGGTTGCCCAGGAGCGTTCCGAGTCCGACACGTGGGACGTGCCGTACCTGCCGATCGACCCCATGGACGTGGGGCGGACCTACGAGGCCATCATCCGCGTCAACTCGCAGTCGGGGAAGGGCGGTGTCGCGTACCTGATGGAGGCCGAGCACCACCTCGACCTCCCACGCGGGCTGCAGGTCGACTTCGCGCAGAAGGTGCAGGCGATCACCGACGCGCGCGGCGGCGAGCTCACCGCCGCCGAGCTGATGGACGCGTTCCGCTCGCACTACCTCGACCACGCAGCGCCGTACGAGCTCG
>JAOUEK010000374.1 GCA_029858755.1 Thermoleophilia bacterium | reverse complement strand
CTCTCCAGGGCGAGCTCGCCCCGGGCGAGCATCACTGCCATGCCGTGGTCGGCGAGCGTCCCCGACAGGAGCACCCGGTCGCCCGGCTGCACCGCGGCCGGGGTCAGCGCGAGGCCGTGGTCGAGCACGCCCACACCGGCGGTGGTCACGTACAGCCCGTCGGCCCTGCCCCGCTCGACGACCTTCGTGTCGCCGGCCGCGACGGCGACACCGGCCGCCCGTGCCGCTGCCGCCATCGTGCCGACGAGGCCGCGCAGCTCGGAGATCGGGAAGCCCTCCTCCAGTACGAACCCGGCCGTGAGCCAGAGCGGACGTGCTCCGACCACGGCGAGGTCGTTCACGGTGCCGTTGACAGCGAGCTCGCCGATGTCACCGCCGGGGAACGAGAGGGGGCGCACGACGTAGGCGTCGGTGGTCAGGGCCAACCGTCCCTCGATGCCGGCGAGCACCGCGCTGTCCCCGAGCGGTGCCAGCGCGTCGTTCCCGAGCTCGTGCACGAAGAGCGCCTCGACCAGGTCGCGGGTCGCCTTTCCGCCGGCGCCGTGCGAGAGCGTCACGAGCTCGTCACGGATCGCGGCGCGTCGCCGGCCGCGATCAGGCACCGACGGGTGCCTCTTCGCGCCGGCGTCGTGCTCGCCCGTACGAGAAGTACGCCGCGCACGCCCCCTCGCTCGAGACCATGCACGTGCCGAGGGGCTGCTCGGGCGTGCACGCCGTGCCGAACACGCCGCACTCCCAGGGCTTGATCTGGCCGGTCAGCACTTCGCCGCAGCGGCACGCCTTGGGATCCTCGATGCGCGCACCGGGAATCGTGAACAGGCGCTCGGCGTCCCAGCGCGCGAACGGCTCGCGGACGCGAAGCGCGCTCCGCGGGAGCACGCCCACGCCGCGCCACTCGAAGTCGTCTCGCTCCTCCATCGTCTCCGCGATCGCCTCGAGCGCCCGCGGGTTGCCATCCGGCCGCACGACGCGCGTGTACTGGTTCTCGACCTCGCAGCGCCCCTCGGCGCGCTGGCGTACGAGCATCGCGATCGCCTGCAGCAGGTCGACCGGCTCGAAGGCGGAGACGACCACCGGTCGGCCGTACTCCTCGGGGATGAACGAGTAGCGATCGCTGCCGATCACGCTCGACACGTGCCCCGGCCCGACGAAGGCGTCGACCCGCAGGCCCGGAGTCTCGAGAATCGCCCGCAGCGGCGGCTCGATCAGCACGTGGTTGCAGAAGACGGAGAAGTTGGCCGCGCCCTCCTCGCGCGCGCGGCGCAGCGTGATCGCGGTCGCAGGGGCCGTCGTCTCGAAGCCGATGGCGAAGAAGCACACGTGACGATCGGGCTCCCTGCGCGCGAGCGCCAGCGCGTCGAGCGGCGAGTAGACCATGCGCACGTCTGCTCCACGCGCCTTCGCCTCGAGCAGCGAGCCTCGCCCGCCCGGCACCCGCATCATGTCGCCGAAGGTGGCGAGCGTGACGCCGCCCGTCTCCGCGATCGCGATCGCGTCGTCCACGCGCCCCATCGGGATCACGCACACGGGGCAGCCGGGCCCGTGCACGAGCTCGATCTCGGGCGGCAGCAGGTCCTCGAGGCCGTGTCGGTAGATGGCGTGCGTGTGCCCGCCGCAGACCTCCATGATGCGCACGGTGCCGGTGTCCGCGACGAGCGCGTGGATCTCGGCCGAGAGCGCCCGCGCGACCGCGGGATCGCGGTACTCGTCGACGAACCTCACCGGGCAGCCGCTTCCACGCGCGAGAGCGCGATCCCGGCGTGGCAGAGCAGCGTGTCGCCCGGCCGGGCGTCGGGCACGAGGTCGATCGCCACGCGTTCGCGTGTGCCGTCGACCTCGATCACGGCGTCGCCGCCGCGCAGCGCCACCACGCGCGCTGTCACCGCCTCGTCGCCGCAGGTCACGCACCGCGTGGGGTCGGCGGTCACGCGACCGTCCCTTCCCGGAGCTGGCGTAGCTCCTCCTCCAGCTCCGTGCCCTTCCGCAGCAGCGCGAGCGTCTCGCGCGCATCCGCCTCGTCGATCCTCGCGAGCGCGAAGCCGACGTGGACGAGCACCCATTCGCCCGGCTCCACCGGGGCTGTCTGCTCGTCGACCAGGGCGATGCAGACCTCCCGGCGGACGCCGGAGACGTCGACGCGCGCGAGTCCGCCCGCGCGGTCGACGACCTCGATCACCTGCGCCGGGATGCCCAGGCACACGGTGACGTCCCTCCCGGCTCGACCATCTGCACAGCCTGCCTGTCCGCTGCACGCGCGGCAACGCAGAGGCGCACCGGACGCGTGCGGGAAACCCGTAGCCGGGGGCGAGGCGGTCCCGATGGCGGGCCGCCGTCGACGGGCGACACTACGCTCGACCCGTGGAGACACGCGCCGCACCCACCCGTGGCGAGCCGCTCGTGATCGAGCCGGACGGGCTCGAGGTGCTCGTCGTCGTGCTGCGCGAGCAGGGCTACCGCGTCGTCGGGCCCACGGTCCGCGAGGGCGCGATCGTGCTCGACGAGCTCCGCTCCGCGGCCCAGCTGCCCTGGGGGACGACGGCCGAGCAGGAGGCCGCGCGCTACCGGCTGGAGCCGAGGGACGACGAAGCCGCGTTCGGCTGGGCGGTCGGCCCGCACTCGTGGAAGGGGGAGCTGCTCCCGTCGCGCGTGCGCCTGTGGCGCGCCCGTCGCGACGGCGACGGCGTCCCCGTCGTCGAGGAGGAGCCGCCGCCGGATCGCCCCCTCGCCCTGCTGGGTGTCCGTCCGTGCGACCTGCACGCAATCGCCGTCCAGGATCGGGTGCTGCTCGGCGGCGCCTACGTCGAGCGCGACTACGCGTCGCGGCGCGAAGGCGCACTGGTGATCGCGGTCAACTGCGGCGTCCCCGGCGGCACGTGCTTCTGCCACTCGATGGGAACCGGCCCTCGCGCGGACGGCGGCTATGACCTCGCCCTGACGGAGATCACGGACGGCGGGCACCGCTTCCTCGTCGAAATCGGAGGGCCGAGAGGTGCCGATCTCGCGGCCCGGCTGCCAGGACGGTCCGCCGTGCGGGCGGACGTGGAGGCTGCGCGAGCTGTCACCGG
>JAOUEK010000373.1 GCA_029858755.1 Thermoleophilia bacterium | reverse complement strand
ATCGACGCGGGGAAGACGACGACGACGGAGCGCATCCTCTACTACACGGGCCGCACCCACAAGCTCGGGGAGGTCCACGAGGGCGCTGCGACGATGGACTGGATGGCGCAGGAGCAGGAGCGCGGAATCACCATCACGTCGGCGGCGACCACCGCGACGTGGCGAGACCATCGCATCAACATTATCGATACGCCCGGGCACGTGGACTTCACCGTGGAGGTGGAGCGAAGCCTGCGCGTGCTCGACGGCGCGGTCGCGGTGTTCGACTCCGTGGCCGGCGTCCAGCCGCAGTCCGAGACGGTGTGGCGCCAGGCCGACCGCTACGGCGTGCCGCGGATCGCGTTCATCAACAAGATGGACCGCACCGGCGCCAACTTCTTCGCCGCCGTGCAGTCGATGCGCGAGCGGCTCGGCGCCCGGCCGGTGCCGGTACAGCTCCCGATCGGCCAGGAGGAGCACCACGTCGGCGTGGTCGACCTCGTGGAGATGAAGGCGATCACGTACGACGACGAGCTGGGCATCACGTACACGGTCGGCGAGATCCCCGACCGCCTGCGCGAGCAGGCCGACGAGTACCACCACCTCCTGATCGACGCGATCGCCGAGTTCGACGACGAGCTGACCGAGGCGTACCTCGAGGACGAGAGCTCGGTGACCCCCGAGCAGATCCGGCGTGCGCTCCGGGCCGGGACGCTCGCGGACGCGATCACCCCCGTGCTCTGCGGCTCCGCCTTCAAGAACAAGGGTGTGCAGCCGCTGCTCGACGCGGTTGTCGACTACCTGCCGAGCCCCCTCGACGTGCCCGCGGTGCAGGGCGTCGACCCGAAGACCGACGAGGAGGTGACGCGCCCGGCCTCGATGGAGGCGCCGTTCTCGGCGCTCGTGTTCAAGGTGATGTCGGATCCCTTCGTCGGCAAGCTCACCTACTTCCGCGTCTACTCGGGCAGCGTGAAGGCCGGCGACCGGGTGCTCAACACCGCTGCCGGCAAGACCGAGCGGATCGGCCGGATCCTGCAGATGCACGCGAACCATCGCGAGGAGCGCGACGAGATCGGGGCGGGCGAGATCGCGGCAGTTGTCGGCCTCAAGCAGTCGACGACGGGCGACACGCTGAGCACGGAGTCGGCGCCGATCCTGCTCGAGTCGATGACGTTCCCCGACCCCGTGATCTCGGTCGCGATCGAGCCGAAGACGAAGGGTGACCAGGACAAGCTGGGCACGGCCCTGCAGCGGCTCGCGGAGGAGGACCCCACGTTCCGGGTGTCGTCAGACGAGGAGACCGGCCAGACGATCATCGCCGGCATGGGCGAGCTCCACCTCGAGATCATCGTCGACCGCCTGCTGCGCGAGTTCCGGGTCGACGCCAACGTCGGCCGCCCCCAGGTCGCGTACCGCGAGACCGCCTCGCAGGCGGTGGAGAAGGTGCAGGGCAGGTTCGTCCGGCAGACCGGCGGCTCCGGCCAGTACGGCGACGTCGTCATCAACCTGCTCCCGCAGCAGGCGGGCACGGGGTACGAGTTCGAGGACAAGGTCGTCGGGGGCAGGATCCCCAAGGAGTACATCCCGGCGGTCGGCCAGGGCATCGTCGAGGCGATGGGCGCCGGCGTGCTCGCCGGCTACCCGGTGGTCGACGTCAAGGTGCAGCTGATCGACGGCTCGTATCACGAGGTCGACTCGAGCGAGCGGGCGTTCAAGATCGCCGGCTCGATGGCCTTCAAGGAGGCGATGCGACGCGCGAAGCCCAAGCTCCTGGAGCCGGTGATGGCCGTCGAGGTCGTGACGCCGGAGGACTACCTGGGCGACGTGATGGGTAACATCAGCAGCCGCCGCGGGCGGGTCGAGCACCTCGAGCCCCTCGGCAACTCGCAGACGATCAAGGCGAGCGTCCCGCTCGCGGAGATGTTCGGGTACGCGACCGACCTGCGCTCCATGACGCAGGGTCGCGCGACGTTCACGATGCAGTTCGACCGCTACGACGACGTCCCGCAGTCGATCGCCGCGGAGATCGTGGACGCGCAGGGCGGATCGTAGGTTCAAGGATCGACACGAAGGGAACCGGAGGAGGCAATGGCAAAGCAGAAGTTCGAGCGGACGAAGCCGCACGTCAACGTCGGCACGATCGGGCACATCGACCACGGCAAGACCACGCTGACCGCCGCCATCACGAAGGTGCTGTCGGAGACCGGCACGGGCACGGCCGAGCGCTCGTTCGACTCGATCGACGCCGCTCCCGAGGAGCGTCAGCGCGGCATCACGATCAACACCGCGCACGTCGAGTACGAGACCGACAACCGGCACTACGCGCACGTCGACTGTCCGGGTCACGCGGACTACATCAAGAACATGATCACGGGTGCTGCGCAGATGGACGGCGCCATCCTCGTCGTCTCGGCGGCCGACGGCCCCATGCCGCAGACGCGGGAGCACATCCTCCTCGCCAGGCAGGTCGAGGTCCCCGCGATGGTCGTCGCGCTGAACAAGGCCGACATGGTCGACGACCCCGAGCTCCTCGAGCTGGTGGAGATGGAGGTGCGTGAGCTCCTCTCCAAGTACGAGTTCCCCGGCGACGACATCCCGGTGATCCAGGTCTCGGCGCTGAAGGCGCTCGAGGGCGACCCTGAGTGGACGGCCAAGATCGTCGAGCTGATGCAGGCCGTCGACTCGTACATCCCCGAGCCGCAGCGTGACATCGACAAGCCGTTCCTGATGCCGATCGAGGACGTGTTCACGATCACGGGCCGCGGCACGGTGGTCACGGGCCGCATCGAGCAGGGCAAGATCGAGGTCGGCAACGAGATCGAGATCGTGGGCATCCACGAGGCGACGGAGAAGACCGTCGTCACGGGTCTCGAGATGTTCCAGAAGACGCTCGACTACGCCCAGGCCGGCGACAACGCGGGCGCACTGCTCCGCGGGATCAAGCGCGAGGAGGTCGAGCGCGGCCAGGTCCTCGCCAAGCCCGGCTCGATCACGCCGCACACGCACTTCAAGGCCGAGGTGTACGTCCTCTCCAAGGACGATGGCGGGCGGCACACGCCCTTCTTCAACGGCTACCGGCCGCAGTTCTACTTCC
>JAOUEK010000371.1 GCA_029858755.1 Thermoleophilia bacterium | reverse complement strand
GGGAGGCCGCAGGTGCAGCAGCAGCCACAGGCCGGGATCGCGTCGCAGCAGTCCCGTCACCTGCGCTCCAGGAGGAGCCGCACGACGTCCCCGTCCGGCCCGTGGCGCTCTCGCGCGAGGAGCCCGAAGAAGGGCCCGAGGGGCACGAGCAGCGGGAAGGTGCGCGTGTACATGGCACCCAGGTTGGGCGAGAGGCTCGCGACCGAGCGCTCGCGTAGCACGACCGAGCCCACGGCCTCCAGGAGCGAGTCCACCGCCGCATCGTCGTACCAGCGCTGGAAGAACGCCCGCCCCTCCGCGTCGTGCTCTCCCTCGTCCACGTAGGTGGCGGACGCCCGATACTCGATGCGCGGCTCGAGCGCGTGCGGCAGCGTGACGACGATGCGGCCGCCGGGGCGCACACAGCGCGCCAGCTCGGCGAGCGCAGCCGCGTCGGCACCCGCGCCCACGACGTGCTCGAGGACGGAGATGCTGCTGCCGTGGTCGAAGCTCGCGTCGGGGAACGGCAGCCCCCGGCCGTCGGCGACGACGAGCTCGAGCCTTTCCTCGGCCTCCGTCAGCGTTCGCCACGTCGCGATCTCGGTCTCCAACTGGTCGACGCTCGTGACCCGCGCGCCGCGGCGTGTGAGGGCGACGGCGAAGAGCTTCGGGCTCGCGAGGTCGAGCACCGCCTCCCCCGGCGCGGCCGCGAGCCGATCGAGGGCCCACGGCAGCTCGAGATAGCGGCTCGGGTCGAGCGGGACGACGACCCTGACCACCGCCTCGCGCGCGTAGCCGTGGCGGCGGAGGTGGCGCAGCCCGAGGCCGACGCTCACCCGGTACAGCTCGCTCCAGCCGCGCACGCGCCCGATCCTACGTCGGCCGTGGGCCGAGCCGGCCGCGGCGGAGATCGCGCCAGCCGTCCAGCACCGCCCTGGTGCCCTCTCGGCGCCGCTGCGAGCGGAGCGCCTGCGCGAGATGCGCCGCGAGTGCCTCGCCGCGGCGCAGGGTCGTGCCGAGCACGCCGCGTGGCGCATGCCGCTCGGCCACGGCGAGGCCGTTGCGGAACGCGTAGTAGATCGTGTCGGGCGAGGCCTCTCCTCCCGACGACGCCGACACGGCGTGCCGCACGACACTGGCGGGCACGACGAGCACATGTCGGCCCGCCGCTGCTGCGCGAAGCGACCAGTCGGTGTCCTCGGCGTAGGCGAAGAGGTCGTCGTCGAAGAGGCCGACGGACTCGAATGCCTCGCGCCTGGCGAGCATCGCGCCGCCGCAGGCGCGAGGGGTCGCATACGGGGGCGTCGACGCAGGCAGCGGCGGATCGTCGTAGCCCGTGTTGCGACCACTGTGACCCCGCCCCGCGCGATAGGGCGCACCCGCGTACCAGATCCGGGCGGGCTCCCCCAGGAAGAGGATCTGGGAGCAGGCCGCCGCGGCCGCCTGGTCGGCGTCGAGGGCCGTGACGAGGGGGCCGACGAACCCGGGCTCGACCTCCATGTCGTTGTTGAGCGTGACGACGGCATCTGCGCCCCGGTCGAGGGCGGCGCGGATGCCGACGTTCATCCCACCGGCGAACCCCCGATTCTCGGGCAACCGGACGAGCGCGGCTGCGGGATGCTCGGCTGCGACCGCGTCTGGGCTGCCGTCGGTGGAGCCGTTGTCGACCACGAGCACGGAGAGCGGCTCGTACTCGACGGCCTCCAGCGAGCGGAGGCAGGCGAGCGTGTGCTCACGGCCGTTCCAGCTGAGCACGACGACTGCGACGTGTGGCCGACCGCTCATGCGAGGGCCCGCAGATAGCGCCATGAGGCGCGGAGGCCGGGCGGCCGGACCACAGCGAGGAGCGCGACGTAGAGGCCGAGCCCGACGGCGGCGCCGGGGAGCGCGGGCAGCACGAGCGCCGCGGGAACGTAGGCGACGACGGCGAGGACGGCGACGGCGAGCGCCGCGCGGAGCAGCCCGCCGAGGGTCGGCCCGGCGGAGGAGAGGGCGGCGAGCATGCCGAGGAGCGCGACGCCGGTCGCGAGCGCCAGCGCCAGTGCCAGCCCGAGCAGCCCGCCGACGGCTTGCCCCAGCCACGCGAGCGGGGCGGTCACCCCGAGCACGGCGACGGCGAGCAGCGGCAGCGCACGCGCTCTCCCCGCCACGAACACGAGCGGGAACGCGACGGACACGCCCACGGTGACGACCATCCACGGCGCGAGGGCGAGGATCACGTGGCCCAGCTCCTCGCCGACGTCGGCACCGTAGGCGCCGCCGAGGATCGCCCGGAAGATCGGCTCGCCGGCGAGCGCGACCGTCCCGGCCGTCGCTCCCACGCCGACGAGCGCGAGCCAGGAGGCGGCGTCGACGTGACGGGCGACGCGACCCGGGTCGAGCCCGACACGGGTCAGCGGCACCGAGGTGACCAGCGCGAGCGAGGAGGCGGTGACGGAGACGACGGCCGCGCCGGCGAGGTACGCGTAGCCGAAGCTCGTGACGGCACCGACGCCCTCCCGCGCGGCGAAGGGCAGGCAGATCAGGTACACCGCCTGCAGGGCGAGCGGGAGCGCGACGCCGGCACCGAGCGCCGCGAGCCGCCGCGACATGCCGTCCGGCCCGGTCGCCCGCACGGCGCCGCGGGGCATCGCCTCGCGTCGCGCCCGGAGGGCGAGCACGACCGAGGGGAGGGCAACGGCGATGCCTGCATTCAGCGTCATCCCCCAGCCGACTGCCGCGATCCCGTCGTCGTCGATGCGCCAGAGGATGAGCGCAAGCCCGACGACGCTGCCGATCGCGTAGCCGGCGGCGGCCGTCGCGTACTCGTCGAGGGCGGCGAGAGCGCTCGCCGCGAGGCCCGCGCCGAACTGCCCGATCGCCGCGGCGACCATCCACGGCAGCACCGAGGCGGCCGCGGCGGCGGCCTCGTCCGAGCCGAGCCCCGTGAGCAGCTCGCCGATCGGGTCGCGCAGCACGACCGCGAGCACGAACGCCGGCCCCAGCACCGCGCCGAGGGCGAGCGCGAACGACGCCGTCTCGCCGCCGAGCCGGCGCTCGTCCCGCGCCCGCGCGAGCGGCGGCAGGAGCACGGCGCGGGACGCAGTCGCGGCGAGTGCCAGCAC
>JAOUEK010000370.1 GCA_029858755.1 Thermoleophilia bacterium | reverse complement strand
TAGCCCCGCCGCTCGAAGCGGCCGACGATCTCGCCGCAAAGCCCGCGGCGGACGCCGTCGGGCTTGACGAGCACGAGCGTGGTCTCGACGGCCATCGGCGGGGGAGTCTAGCGACGGCCCTCGCGGCGGCGGCGTGACTGCGGCAACGGCTGCAGCAGGTCGTCGGCGAGCAGCGACGGCGGGACGGGCGTGGCGCAGTGCGGGCAGGCCTGCCAGATCCGCTCGAGCGGGGAGCCGCACTCGGCGCAGGCCTGCTTGAGCCGCGTGGTGCAGACCGGGCAGACGAGGTAGGAAGCCTCGACGCGGCCCCGGCACACGGGGCAGCGGAGGTCGTGCTCGGCGAGGCGCTCCTCGATGGCGCGGATCTCGAGCTCCCGCTCTCGCACGTCGTCGAGGTACTCCGGGGGCCGGAAGAACAAGTAGAGGATGGGGCCGAGGAAGGGCGGCACGACGCCGAGCAGAGTCGCCATCACCACCAGCCACGGGTCGTCGACACGCCGTCGCGCGTCCTTGTACACCCAGTAGGCGGTGGCTGCCCACACGAGCACGACGGCGAGCAGCGCGAGGTTGCGGCTCACGGTCCACGTGGCCGAGTCGAAGAAGGACTCGTCTGCGGCGAGGAGGTGCACGATGGTCAGAGAAGCAGCTTGCCGAGGATATACCCCGCCGCGAACGCCACACCGACGATCACCGCGATCATCGCCAGCGCGAACAGCAGCACGCTCACACCACCTCCGCTCCGCCTCATCGCTCGTCCGCCTCCGCCCGCTCGAGGTCGGCCAGAAGATAGAGGGAGCCGGTGACGAGCACCGGCCCGCCGAGCTCGTGGGCACGGCGCAGCGCGGCGGTCGGGTCGGCGACCGCCTCCACGTGGGCGAAGTGGCTCCCGGCAGCCGCGGCGAGGTCGCCGGCCATCAGCGCGCGCGGGTTCGACGCGGTCGTGGCGACGAAGCGGGTGCCCGCACGGGCGAGGCCGGCCAGCATCCCGTCGACGTCCTTGTCGCCGAGGATCGACGCGCACACGACGTGGTCGCCCGGGGGCAGGCGCTCCAGCAGCCAGCGCACGCCGTCCGCGTTGTGGGCCCCGTCACGGATCTCGCCGGGGCGCGACTCGAGCCGGCCCGGCAGCGCGATCGGCGGCGCCGGCGGGAGATGGTGCCCGGCGAATGCCTCGGCCGCCTCGTGCGCGCCTCCGACCCGGAGCTCGCGGTAGGCGGGGACGAACGGCCCGAACCAGGAGTCCGGTAGGACAACGATGCTCTCCGGGTGGGCGACGGCGAGCTTCTCGTGGGCGATCGCCTCCACCGTGTCGCCGAGCACGTCGGTGTGCTCGAGCGAGACGTTCGTGAGCAGCACGACCCTGGAGCGAAGCACGTTGGTGGCGTCGAAGCGCCCGCCGAGCCCCGCCTCGACGACGGCCGCGTCGACCGCCGCCTCCGCGAACGCAGCCAGCGCGGCGGCGGTGATCACCTCGAACTGGGTCGCGGCAAGGCGCTCTGCGGCGGGCCGCACGCGGCCCAGCGCCACCTCGACGTCGGTGGGCGCGCCGCCGATCGTAACCCGCTCGTCCCACGAGCGGACGTGCGGCGACACCGTCGCGCCAACGGACAGCCCGTCGGCGAGCAGCAGCGCCTCCACGGTGCGGGTAGCGGTCGACTTGCCGTTGGTGCCGACCACGTGCACCGCCTCGTACGCGCTCTGCGGGCCCCCCAGCGCCTCGAGCAGCGCGTGCATGCGCTCGAGGCCGAAGCCGTCGAGGGGCCAGGGCGACAGCGACTCGAGCCACTGGGTGTTGGGCCCGACGGCGCCCACGCGACTACCCGCCGCCGGACAGCGCCTCGAGCTCCCGCCGGTAGCGGTCGAGCTTCTCGCGCTCCGCCTCCACCACGTGTGCGGGCGCGTTCGCGACGAAGCGCTCGTTCGCGAGCATCCCCTCGGCGCGCGCGACCTCCTTGCGCAGCCGCTCGATCTCGGCCACGACGTCGACGCCGCCTGCGACAGGAGCCTTCGCCGGGCGCACAACGGCGGCGAAGATCCGCTCCTCGTCGGCCGAGGGCAGCTCCACCTGCACGCCCGAGCGGCGGAAGATCCGCGCCGCCTCCTGCACGCGCTCGAGGGCCGGCGCCTCGTCAACGAAGCGGTCGTCGGGCTCCGGCCACGGGGAGACGACGAGGCGGGTGCGCCGGTGGGGCAGGTGCGCCCAGATCTCCTCCGTCACGTGCGGCATCACCGGGTGCAGGAGGGCGAGCAGCCGCTCGAGCGCTGCGAGCGCGGTCGCGATCGCGTCCTTGTCGCCGTCGTAGAGCCGGGGCTTGATCGCCTCGGCATACCAGTCGCAGAAGTCGTCGAAGGTGAGGTGGTAGAGGACGCCGGTTGCGGTGGCGAAGTCGAACCGAGCCCACGCCTCCTCCAAATCGGCCCGGGCCGCGTCGAGGCGTGCGAGCACCCAGCGCTCCTCGAGCGCGCGGGGGTGGAGCGAGGGCGTCACCAGCTCCGCGTTGGAGAGGATCAGGCGCGCGACGTTCCAGAGCTTGTTGGCGAGCTTGCGCCCCTCCTCGATCGCCCCGTACGAGAAGCGCACGTCCTGGGTGGAGGAGATCTTGAGCAGCCCGTAGCGCGTGGCGTCGGCCCCGTAGCGCTCGATCGGCTCCATGGGGTCGATGCCGGTGCCCAGGCTCTTCGACATGCGGCGTCCGTCGGGTGCGAGCACGGTCGAGTGGATGATCACGTCGGTGAACGGCACCTCGCCCGTCACCTCCAGGCCGGTCCAGATCATCCGGTTCTCCCAGAGGCGGATGATCTCGCGCGCGGTCGAGTTGACGTCTCCGGGGTAGTAGCGCGCGAGCTCCGGCGTGTCGTCCGGCCAGCCCAGCGTGGCGTAGGGCCAGAGGGCGGACGAGAACCACGTGTCGAGCACGTCGGGGTCGCGCTCCAGCGGGACGCCCTCACCCACCTGCTCCCGCGCCTGCTCCTCCGTGACGGCGCACACCACCTCTCCCCCCGGCGTGTACCAGATCGGCAGCTGGTGCCCCCACCAGAGCTGCCGCGAGAGGCACCAGTCGGGCGACTCCTCCAGCGAGGCGATCGCGAACCGGTGC
>JAOUEK010000369.1 GCA_029858755.1 Thermoleophilia bacterium | reverse complement strand
CAGAAGCCGACGGTGAACACCGTCGAGCAGCCACGCTCCCGCAGCGCGTCGACCGCGGCGGCGACGTCGGCCTGGATGCCCTCGGGCGTCGTCTGCCGCACGTGCTCCATGTACGGGAAGTCGTCGTCGCGCTTCGCGACGCCGGCCGTGCGGCCGAAGTAGTCGAAGGCGACGGCGGTGACGCCGCGCTCTGCGAAGCGGAGGGCGAGCTCCTCGTAGAAGCGGTATAGCCCGCGCACGTCGGGCAGGATCACGACGCCGCGACGCGACTGCTCCTCCGGCGCGGCGAGGAAGGCGGCGAACCGGTTCCCGTCACGTGCCTCGAGGACGAGGTCCTCGTGGGAGACCGACGCCCCGGTGATCGCCGGGATCGGCGGGGAGGAGTCGAGCTCGAAGCACATGCGCGCAGGGTATCGGCCCAGCAGCCGCTCTACGCGGGCGGCAGCCGGAAGCCGCCCGCCTGCTCGAGCGCCTCGATGCGCTCGGCCAGCGGGGGGTGCGTCTGGAAGAGCCCGGCGAGGAAGCCGCCGGGGCCGCGGATCGCCCGAGTGGGGCTCTCGATGAAGAGGTGGGCGGTCGCCCGGTCGGCGTAGGCGATCTCGCTCGTGTCGAGCTGCAGCCGGCGCAGCGCGAGCGCCATCGCCTCGGCGTCGTTGAGGATCGCGGCGGCGCTCGCGTCGGCCAGGAACTCCCGCCGCCGGCTCAGCGCGAGCTGCAGCAGCACCGCGGCCAGCGGCGCGAGCAGCAGCGCCACCACTGCAGAGACGATCTGCACCGGGTTCCGGTCGCGCCCGCGGCCGCCCCAGAAGGCCATGCGGAAGGCGATGTCGCTGATCATCGCTACCGCCCCGACGAGCACGGCTGCGAGCGTCATCAGGCGCACGTCGCGGTTGCGGATGTGGGAGATCTCGTGTGCGAGCACCGCCTCCAGCTCGCGCGCCGGCATCAGCCGGCGCAGGCCGCTGGTCACGCCGACGTAGACCGAGGAGGGCCGGGCGCCGGCGGCGAACGCGTTCGGCGCCGGATCGTCCACGAGGTAGAGAGGTGGCGTCGCCGGCAGCCCGGCGGCGATCGACACGTTCTCGATCAGCCGGTAGAGCTCGGGGTCGTCGCGCTTCTCGAGCGGCCGCGCGTGGGTGAGCGCACCGACCATGCGCCCCGCGTTCCACCAGGCGAAGACCGCGTACGCGAGCCCCCCGGCGAGCAGGAACACCGCGGCGGGGCGCCCGAGGAACGAGGCCGACGCCGCGGCCACCACCACGATCAGGCCGACGAACGCGACGACGACGTAGGCTGTGCGGAACCTGTTCGCCCGGATCTGCTGCTGCAGCGTCACGGCGGCGGGGCGCTACCCGAACGCGACGGGAACCACGCCACGCTCGTCCGCGTCGGCCGCGAAGAACTCCCGCTCCCGGAACCCGAACGACCGCGCGACGACGAGTGAGGGGAACGTCTGCACGGCGGTGTTGTACGCGAGCACGGTGGCGTTGTAGTAGCGGCGGGCGGCGGCGATCTTGTCCTCGGTGTCGGTCAGCTCCGACTGGAGCTCGGAGAAGTTCTGCGACGCCTGCAGCTCGGGGTAGGCCTCCGCCACCGCCAGGAGGCGGCCGAGCGCCTGGCCGAGCATCGCGTCGGCCGCGCCGGCGGCGCCCGGCGACGCGGCGCGGGCCACTGCGGCGCGGGCCTCGGTGACGGCCTCGAACACGCCTCGCTCGTGCGCCGCGTACCCCTTCACCGCCTCCACGAGGTTGGGGATCAGGTCGTTGCGGCGCTTGAGCTGCACGTCGATGTTCGCCCAGCCCGTGTCGACCTCGTTGCGCAGGCGGACGAGCCGGTTGAACAGCCAGACGGCAGCCAGCAGCAGCGCTGCTGCGACGCCGACGAGGATCAACACCCAGAGCACCAGCTGAGTGTCGCACGCGCAGCCTCGGAGAGGCGGCCCTGGCGGTGGCACGGCCGGTGGGGGAAGATCAGTGGGGCCGGCGCCCGCAGCGGGCCCCCGGCCAGCCGCAATCGAGCCGAGAGGAGTCGACGATGAGCGACAGCGTGTACCGCGTGACCGAGGTGATCGGCGCGAGCCCCGAGTCGTGGGAGGCCGCCGCCAAGCATGCCGTGGAGACCGCTGCCCGCACGATCCGCGACCTGCGGATCGCAGAGGCGACGCGCTTCGACGTCACGATCAAGGACGGCAAGGTTTCCGAGTACCGGGTTCGCCTGGGGATCTCGTTCAAGTACGAGAGCGACGACTGAGCCGGGACGCACGGCTTCGCCGTCGCGGCGGCCCGGCGCCCCGGCCGTCGACGGCTACGCTCGCATCGAGATGGGCGCCCTCGACCCGCGGGTCCGCATCGGCCACGTCCACCTGAAGGTGGCCGACCTCGACCGGTCCCTGGCCTTCTGGCAGGGAGTGCTCGGCTTCGAGGTGCAGCAGGTGTGGAACGGCGCCGCCTTCCTCTCCGCGGGCGGCTACCACCACCACGTGGGCCTGAACGTCTGGGAGTCCGCGGGAGGCAGCCCGCCCCCGCGTGGGACGACCGGCCTCTTCCACGTGGCCGTGCTCTACCCCGATCGGGCGACGCTCGGAGACGCGCTGCGGCGCCTGCTGGAGGCTGAGGTAGCGCTCGAGGGCGCCTCCGATCACGGCGTCAGCGAGGCGATCTACCTGCGCGACCCGGACGGCAACGGCGTCGAGTTGTACCGTGACCGCCCACCGGAGGAGTGGCCGCGGCGCCGGGACGGCTCGCTGGCGATGGTCACCGAGCCGCTCGACCTGGCGGCCCTGCTCGCCGACGCCCAGGCCGTCGCCGACGGCTGACGCAGCGCTCGGCGCGTACCATGGGCGCATGGCGTCTGCCAGCACCCGCCGCCTGCTCGCACTCGCGCTGCTCGGGCTGTCCACGGCGCTGTGCGTGGCGCTGGTCGCCGTCCGCATCGAGCGGACGGGCACCCTCGAGTACCGGTTCCTGCTCTGGAACCTCTTCCTCGCGTGGCTGCCGTTCGTCTTCGCGCTTCTGCTCTACGACGGCTACCGGCGCGGCCGTGGCCGCGGGTCTCTCTTCGGCTGGGGAGCGCTCTGGCTCGCGTTCCTGCCCAACGCTC
>JAOUEK010000368.1 GCA_029858755.1 Thermoleophilia bacterium | reverse complement strand
GGTGAGGTACTCCGAGAAGTCGACCGCGGCCGCCACACCGCCCGACACCGCGACGTCCATGCCGGTGCCCCCTTCCGCGGCGGGCAGCACCTCGTCGCGCAGGCGCCCGACGAGCTGGGTCGTCTCCTCGTCCTGCGGCGCGGTCGTCGGGAACAGCCGCCACAGCGCTGCGGTGGGCTGCGCGGGATCGTTCGGCACGGCGGGGGTCACGAAGGCCACGCCCGGGTCGGCGGCGAGGGCCCCGGTGACGCCCTCGAGCGCCGCCGGGTCGGTGCCTTCGGGGATCTCGGTGCTGAGCAGCAGCGGGCCGTTGAAGCCCGGCCCGAAACCCGCAGCCAGCAGGTCGTACGCCTTGCGGGTGGTCGTCTCCTCGGGGAAGTTGCCCTCGTCGGAGAACGCCAGGCGCAGGCTGAAGAACGGCACCGCGAGCGCGAGCAGGATCACGACGCCCGCGAGCGCCGCGACGACCGGGTGCCGCTGGATCACGCGGCTCCACCGGTAGGGCACGGTTTCCTGCAGGGGTCGCTGGCGGCGGCGCGGCACCTCGCGCCGCAGCGGCGCGAGGGCGAAGCTCGCGACGATCACCACTGCGGCCAGCCCGATGCCGATCAGGGCCAGCGGCTGGATCGTGAGGGCCAGCCCGGCGAGCCCCACCGCCACGAGCAGCGCCGCGACCAGCCCGCGCCAGCGGGTCACCTCGACCCGCTCGCCCGCGAACCCGAGCAACGCCGGCAGCAGGGTGAGCGAGGCGACCGCTGTGACGGCCACGACGACAGCCGCGGCGCCGGCGAGGCCGGTGATGAACGACAGGCCCATCAGCACCATGCCGAGCAACGAGATCACGACGGTGGTGCCGGCGAACGCGACGGCTCGCCCGGCGGTGTCGAGCGCGACGACCGTCGCGTCCTCGACCGAGGCGCCCTTGTGCAGGTTCTCCCGGTAGCGGGTCACGATGAACAACGCGTAGTCGATGCCGACACCGAGGCCGAGCATCACGGCCACGGTGGTGGCGAAGTCCGGGATCGAGAGCACGTGGCTCAGGAACCCGGCGAGGAGCGTGCCCAGGCCGATGCCGGCGAGCGCGATGCCGATCGGCAGCCCCATCGCGAGCACCGATCCGAACGCGAGGATCAGCACGATGATCGCGAAGGCCAGGCCGAGCAGCTCCGAGCTCGGCACCTCGAACTCGGCGAGGAGCTGACCACCGACCTCGATCTGCACGCCGGGGATCTCGGGCATCGCCTCCCGGATCTCCAAGCTGATCGCCGTGGCCTCCTCGAGCGTGATCTCCCGGGGCAGCCCGATCTGCGCGTAGGCGATCTTCCCGGCCTCGGGGCCTTGTGCCGCGATCTGCTGGGCGCCCTCTTCCGCGTACGGGCTGACCAGCGTGGTGACCCCTTTGATCTGCGCGATCTCGTCGAAGTAGGCGGACATCGCCTGCTGGACCTCGGGGTCGTCGACGCCCTGATCGGCACGGAAGACGATCGTGCCACCCTCGCCGCCGGCGCTCGAGTCGGCGAAATGCTCGTCGAGGATGTCGAACCCGCGGCGACTCTCGACGTCGGGCAGCGCGAATTCCGTGCTGTAGGCGGTGCCGATCACGCCGCTGAGGATGCCGCCGAGGATCAGGGCGGCCACCCAGGCCAGGGCGACCTTACCCCGGTTGCGGAAACACCAACGTCCGAGCGTGGCGAACACGAGTCGTCCTCCAGTGATGGCGGGTGGGCAGAAACGCCCGCAGCCTATCGAAATGCTGCGGGCCCGCGTCTCCCGTTCACTGCTCGGCGGCCCGTGTTCGGTCCCTCTCCGTTTGCTGCCGCAGGAAGGTGGGTCAGCTCTCCTGCGGCGTGATCGTGAAGCCCTGCCCGCCCGGAGGGGCGTCCAGCACCTTGTCGTCGAGCTCGGGGGCAAGCTCGGCGCCGACCACGATGTCCACGTCCTTCGCATCGGCCTCGACGTCGCCGGGACGTGCCTGCTCGACCGCCATGAGCGAAATCTCGGCCGAACCGTCGTCGGCCGGGATGCGGGTCAGTCTGATCGCCGACCCCTGCACGTCCTCTCGCTCGAGGATCCCGCGCATCTGGGCCGCTGCGCTGTCGGTTACCAGCAGCATTGGTTCTTCCTCCTTCGAATCGACGGCCAAGATGAAGATATACCCAGCTTGGGCGAGCGGCACACAATCCGAGAGCGGCCCCGGGCGAGCCCGTCTGGCGCTGGTTCGGCTGCCTTGATCGTCGACCTACCGGGGGATGACATAGCGTTTCTGCTATGCTCATAGCATGCATGGAGGCAACCTAATTCGCGAGGCTCGGCGCCGGGCTGGACTCACCCAGTTCGAGCTCGCCGAACGGCTCGGAACCACGCAGTCAGCGATCGCGCGCATCGAACGAGGAGGCACCGAGCCGTCGTACGAGCGGGTCGTCGCTGCCTTGCGGGCGTGCGGGTTCGACCTACTCCCCCGGCTGCTGCCCGCCGACGATGCGGATTGGTCGGTCGCCTCGACGAACCTCGCCGTCGACCACGACACGCGGGTCCGTCGCCATCAGGCGGCGCTGCGCTTCGCCGAGGCCGGACGCAGGGCCGTGGTCGATGCCCGAGCCTGAGTTTCGCCCCGAGCTGCTGCTCGACGTGCTGGCTCGCCACGAGGTGCGCCACGTGCTGATCGGCGGGTTCGCCGGCGTGATCCACGGCTCTCCGTACGTGACCACCGACGTCGACGTGGTTCCCGACGACGACCCCGCGAACCTCGAACGGCTGGCGGCCGCGCTCGACGACCTGCACGCCCGCGTCTGGACCACGGACGACCCCGAAGGCGTGCCGTTCGACCACGACGCCGCCTCGCTCGCGGCCGTCCGCGTGTGGAACCTCGTCACCGACCACGGGCGACTCGACATCGTGTTCGAGCCGAGCGGCACGGCGGGCTACGCCGACGTCGCCCGCGACGCGGTGACCCTGGCGATCCTGGGCACCCAGGTCGACGTGGCATCGCTCGCCGACGTCATCCGCTCGAAGGAAGCCTCCGGCCGGGACAAGGACCGCCTGGTGCTGCCGGTGCTCCGGCGCATCCTCGCCGAGACCGAGGGCTGAGACAGGTGCCCCCGGG
>JAOUEK010000367.1 GCA_029858755.1 Thermoleophilia bacterium | reverse complement strand
GCTCTTCCGATCTAACGCCGCCGCGCGCGGCGTATTCTCTCTCCGTGGCCAGCTCGAACGTGGCGTCGGACACGCTCGCCGTGTGGCAGGAGTTCCGCAAGACGGGGGACCCGGCGCTCCGCGACCGTTTGATCCTCACCTACGCGCCGCTCGTCAAGTTCGTCGCCGGCCGTCTCGGGGCCGGTTTGCCGGCGCACGTGGACGAGCAGGATCTCGTCTCGTACGGCCTCCTCGGGCTGATCGGCGCCATCGAGCGCTTCGACCCCGACCGTGAGATCAAGTTCGAGACGTACGCGATTGCCCGGATCAAGGGCGCGATCATCGACGAGCTGCGCTCCCTGGACTGGGTGCCCCGCTCCGTGCGCACCCGCGCGCGCGAGATCGAGCGCGCCATCGCCGAGCTCGAGCGCCAGCTGCTCCGCGCGCCCACCGACGAGGAGATCGCCGCCAAGCTCGGCGTCGAGGTCTCCGACCTCGAGGACACGCTCGCAGAGATCTCCCGCTCGTCGATGGCTGCGCTCGACGAGCTCTGGACGCCGCAGGCCGGCGGCGACCAGATCGCCCTGATCGACACGATCGAGGACACGACCGGGCCCGATCCCGAGATGTCGCTCGAGCAGACCGAGCTCAAGGAGGCGCTCGGCGAGGCGATCGCCCGCCTCCCCGAGCGCGAGAAGCTCGTCGTCACCCTCTACTACTACGAGGAGCTGACGCTCCGGGAGATCGGCGAGGTGCTCGGGGTCACCGAGTCCCGGGTCTCCCAGCTGCACACGAAGGCCGTGCTGCGTCTCAAGGCGCGCCTCTCCGGCGGGCCACGCGAGACCACCGACGCATAGCTCCACCGACGGGCGCCGGCCCGCCTCGGACTAGGATTGGCCCCGGACCCCGAAGAGGAGGAGCACGCGCGCAATGTCAGCCACGGAGCCCGGGAAGATCCGTAACGTCGCCGTCGTCGGCCACCGTGGGACGGGGAAGACGTCCCTGGTCGAGGCGCTGCTGTACCAGACGGGGGCGGTGAACCGGCTCGGCGCGATCGAGGCGGGCACCACCGTGTCGGACTGGGACGAGGACGAGCAGAGCCGCGGGCTCTCGATCGCGCTCTCCGTGACGCACACCGACTGGCAAGGACGAAAGATCAACGTCGTCGACTGCCCGGGCGACCCCTCCTTCCAGGGCGAATGGCGCTGCGCGCTACCGGTGGTCGAGGGCGCCGTGGTCGTCGTCTCCGCCGTGATGGGCGTGGAGGTCGGGACGAGCCGCGTCTGGAAGGTGGCCGAGGACCTCGGGCTGGCCAGGGTGGTCGTCGTGAACATGCTCGACCGCGAGCGCGCCGACTTCTACCGGACGCTGGGGCAGCTCCAGGAGCAGCTGTCGGCCTCGTGCGTCCCCGTCCACCTCCCGATCGGCTCCGAGCACCACGTGTCCGGGGTCGTCGACGTGCTCCACATGTGCGCCTACACCAGCCCCGACGGCGCCAAGGAGGGCGATCCGGGCCCCGTTCCCGAGGAGATGGCCGAGATCGCCCAGGAGTACCGGGAGAAGCTGCTCGACGCCGTCGTCGAGACCGACGAGGCGTTGATGGAGCGCTACCTCGAAGGGGAGGAGCTCGACGCCCACGAGGTGGCGGCCGCCCTCAAGGCGGCGATGACCCGCGGCGAGGTCTTCCCGGTCGCCTGCAGCGTGGCCACGAAGAACCTCGGCACGCATGCGCTGCTCGACCTCGTCGTCGAGGGGGTGCCCTCTCCCGCGAAGCGCGGGGCCCCGATCGACGTGGACGGCGCCGAGACGGCGGCGTTCGTGTTCAAGACGGTGGCCGACCCGTTCGCCGGCAGGATCAACATGTTCCGGGTGCTCAAGGGAACCGTCACGACCGACACCACGCTGCTCGACCTGCGCGAGAAGGCGAAGGAGCGGATGGGGTCGCTGCTCCAGCTCCAGGGCAAGGAGCACACGCCGGCGAAGGAGTTCGGCGAGGGCGACATCGCCGCGGTGGCGAAGCTCAAGGACGTCCAGACCGGCGACCTGCTCGTCGACCGCGAGGTCGACGTCGAGGCCCCCGGCTTCGGGTTCCCGGAGCCGGTGATGAGCTTCGCGATCACGCCGAAGGCGAAGGGGGACGAGGAGAAGGTGGCGACGGCGATCCGGCGTCTCGCCGAGGAGGACCCCACCCTGCACCTGCGCCGCGACCAGCAGACCGGCGAGGAGATCCTGGCGGGGATGAGCCAGATGCACGTCGAGGTGGCGCTCGACCGCGCCAAGCGGCGCTTCGGGGTCGACGTCGAGCTGCACCAGCCGCGCGTCCCCTATCTGGAGACGATTCGCAAGGAGTCCCGCGCCCGCCACCGCTACAAGAAGCAGACGGGCGGCCGGGGGCAATTCGGCGACTGCGAGATCCTGCTCGAGCCGATCGCGGGTCATGAGGGCTACGAGTTCCAGGACAAGATCGTCGGCGGGGTGATCCCGCAGAGCTTCCGACCCGCGGTGGACAAGGGCATTCAGGAGGCGATGCAGCACGGCGAGCTCGCGGGCGCCCCCGTGCAGGGCGTGCGCGTGTCGCTCGTCGACGGCCAGTACCACACCGTCGACTCCTCGGAGATGGCGTTCAAGATCGCCGGCTCGATGGCGTTCAAGGAGGCGTACGCGAAAGCCGACCCGGTGCTCCTCGAGCCGATCATGGAGCTCGAGGTGACGGTGCCGGACGACGCGGTGGGGGCGGTCAACGGCGACCTCAACTCGCGGCGCGGCCGGCTGCTCGGCATGGAGCCCGCCGGTGGCATGACGATGATCAAGGCCGAGGTGCCGATGGCCGAGCTGCTCACGTACGCGCAGTCGCTCACGTCGATGACGAGCGGGCGCGGCGACTACGGCATGCACCTCCTCCGCTACGAACAGGTGCCGCAGCACGTCGCGCAGAAGGTGATCGACGACGCCCGCGCCGCCCGCGAGAGCGCCAACGCCTGACCGCCGGTTTCAGGCACCGCTTGTCGAAGGCATCGATGATCTTGCTGACGGTGGTGGCGCCGTTCTCGTGCGCTCGGCCCTGATCGCCCGTTCCTCCAGATGGTGAGGCCTTCTCGGGGTGTGGGCGCCACCACGTCCGGGCTTCGAAGCGACG
>JAOUEK010000365.1 GCA_029858755.1 Thermoleophilia bacterium | reverse complement strand
TCCTCGATCAGGATCGCGTCGGCCGCGCGCAGCGTCTCGAGCCGCTCCTCGGTGACGTCGCCGATGATGCGGATCGCCAGGCCGGGACCGGGGAACGGATGCCGCCAGACCATCCGCTCGGGCAGCCCGAGCTCCTCGCCCACGCGGCGCACCTCGTCCTTGAAGAGCAGCCGCAGCGGCTCCACGAGCTCCATGCGCATGTCGGCCGGCAGCCCGCCCACGTTGTGATGAGACTTGATCGTGGCGGCCACGCCGACGTCGCCGCCCGACTCGATCACGTCCGAGTAGAGCGTCCCCTGCACGAGGAAGCGCACGTCGCCGAGCGTCCCCGCCTCGTCCTCGAAGACGCGGATGAACTCCTCGCCGATGATCTTCCGCTTCGTCTCCGGGTCGGTGACGCCCGAGAGCCGGGTGAGGAACCGCTCGCGTGCGTCGACGTGCACGAGCGGCACGTGGAAGTGGCCGGCGAAGGTCTCGATCACTTCCTCGGCCTCGTTCGCGCGCAGCAGGCCGTGGTCGACGAAGACGCAGGTCAGCTGGTCGCCGACCGCCTTGTGCACGAGCAGCGCCGCCACCGCCGAGTCCACGCCGCCCGAGAGGCCGCAGATCACACGCTCGGTGCCGACCTGCGCGCGGATGCGCTCGACCTGCTCCTCGATCACGGCTGCCGGCGTCCACACGGGCGGGGCGCCGACCACGTCGTAGAGGAAGTTCTTGAGGATCTCCTGCCCGTGCGGCGTGTGCACGACCTCGGGGTGGAACTGCACGCCGTACAGCGCCCGCTCCTCGTCCTCGAAGGCGGCGATCGGCGTCGACGGGGACGAGGCCGCGACCCGCGCGCCGGCAGGTGGGGCGGTGACGGAGTCGCCGTGGCTCATCCACACGACCTGCTCGGCGGGCAGGTCGTGGAAGAGCCGCGACTCGGTCGCCTCGAGCTCCGTCTTGCCGTACTCCGACGCTCCTGTGGCCGCGACGGAGCCGCCGAGGTCGCGCGCCATCAGCTGCATCCCGTAGCAGATGCCGAGCGTCGGCACTCCCAGCGAGAACACCTCGGGGTCGACGGTGGGCGCACGTTCGGCATAGACGGACGCCGGGCCGCCGGAGAGGATCAGCGCCATCGGGTTCCGCGCCCGAATCTCTTCGGCCGACAGCCGGTGGGAGACGAGCTCCGAGTAGACGCGCGCCTCTCGCACCCGCCGGGCGATCAGCTGGCTGTACTGGCCGCCGAAGTCGAGCACCAGCACCGGCCGCTCCTCCGGCCCGTGCTCGGCACCGGGGAAGGGGACGATCTCCGCGGGCCCGGAGCTCATCCGCGTCGGTAGTTCGGCGCGTCCTTCGTGATCGTCACGTCGTGCGGGTGGCTCTCGCGCAGCCCCGCGCCGGTGATGCGGACGAAACGGCTGTGCTCCTGCAGCTCGCCGATCGTCGGCGTACCGCAGTAGCCCATCGCCTGCCGCAGCCCACCCACGACCTGGTGGACGATCGGCGCGAGCGGGCCCTTGTAGGGCACACGTCCCTCGATGCCCTCGGGGACGAGCTTGTCGACGTCCTCGACGTCGCCCTGGAAGTAGCGGTCCTTGGAGAACGAGCGCGCCTTCATGGCCCCGAGTGAGCCCATCCCGCGGTACTCCTTGAAGCGCTCGCCCTGGACGAGGATCACGTCGCCGGGCGCCTCGTCCGTGCCGGCGAGCATGGAGCCGAGCATCACGGTGTCGGCGCCGGCGGCGATCGCCTTCGCGACGTCGCCGGAGGAGGTGACTCCACCGTCGGCGATCACCGGCACGCCGCTGTCGGCGGCGGCCAGCGCGCAGGCGTGGACGGCGGTGATCTGCGGGACGCCGACGCCGGCCACAACACGGGTGGTGCAGATCGAGCCGGGTCCCTGCCCGACCTTGATCGCGTCGGCGCCCGCGTCGATCAGCGCGTCCGCGGCCTCGGCCGTGGAGATGTTGCCCGCGATCACGTCCACCCCGTGCTCGCCCTTCAGCCGTCGCACGACGTCGATCACCCCGGCAGAGTGGCCGTGCGCGGTGTCGACCACGAGCGCGTCGACGTCGGCCGCCACGAGCGCCGCGGCGCGCTCGAGAGCGTCCGACCCGACGCCGACGGCGGCTGCGACGCGGAGCCGACCGCGGTCGTCCTTGGTGGCCAGCGGGTACTTGACCCGCTTCTGGATGTCCTTGACCGTGATCAGGCCCTTGAGGCGCCCGTCGGCATCGACGATCGGGAGCTTCTCGATCTTGTGGCGGCCGAGGATCGCCTGCGCCTCGGGCAGGGTCGTGCCGACCGGGGCGGTGACGAGGTCCCTGCTCGTCATCACGGAGCCGATCGTGGCCTTCGGGTCGGCGTGGAAGCGGAGGTCGCGGTTGGTGAGGATGCCGACGAGCACGCCGTCGGCGTCCGTCACCGGCACGCCGGAGACCCGGTAGCGCGCCATCAGCGCGAGTGCGTCCTCCACGAGCGCGTCCGGCGGGAGGGTCACGGGCTCGACGATCATCCCGGCCTCCGAGCGCTTCACCTTGTCCACCTCCGTCACCTGGTCCTCGATCGAGAGGTTCCGGTGCAGTACGCCGATGCCGCCCTCGCGGGCGAGCGCGATGGCGAGCCGGGCCTCCGTCACCGTGTCCATCGCGGCGGAGACGATCGGGATCTCGAGGGTGATCGACCGGGTCAGCCGCGTGACCACGGAGACGTCGTTCGGGAGCACGGCGGACTCGGCCGGGACGAGCAGCACGTCGTCGAAGGTCAGCCCTTCGCGGGCGAACTTCTCGCCGAGCTCGGCGTCCCGCCGGAGCTGCCGCAGCTCGGCGTCCAGGCTCACGACCGGCTGCCTCGACGACGCGGCCCAGGCGCGTCGGTGCTGCCCGGTCCACGTGGACGGAATGTGCTCGCCGAGACCAACGGGGCGATCGTACACCAGGTCCCGGGGGGCCAGGAGCCCCTCGGGCGGGTCGAGCCCCCGGCCGCGCAGACGACGCCGGTGCGCGTGTGCGGGTGGGCGCGGACGAGCGTCCGACCGCGTTTCGAGCGAGCCGTGAGACGGCCTCTGCGCTCACGCATTCTGGACACCGAAGCGACCGAGCACGGGGGCACCCTGCGGACGCCCTCGGGGATCC
>JAOUEK010000366.1 GCA_029858755.1 Thermoleophilia bacterium | reverse complement strand
AAGAAGGCGGCGGACGCGGTCTACAAGGATCTCGTCCGCCGGAAGATCGCGGTCGAGAAGCGGCGGCCGGACGGCCGTGGCACCGAGGAGATCCGCCCGATCCGGACCGAGGTGGGAGTGTCGCCACGCACGCACGGGTCGGCGCTCTTCACGCGCGGGCAGACGCAGATCATGACGCTCTGCACGCTCGGCACCGCGAAGGAGCAGCAGCGGATCGACGATCTCTCGCTGGAGCAGGAGCGCCGCTACATGCACCACTACAACTTCCCGCCGTACTCGGTCGGGGAGACGGGCTTCATGCGGGGCCCGAAGCGGCGTGACATCGGTCACGGCGCGCTCGCGCAGCGCGCTCTGGAGCCGGTGATCCCGCCCGCCGAGGACTTCCCGTACACGATCCGGCTCGTCTCGGAGACGCTCGAGTCGAACGGCTCCTCTTCGATGGGCTCGGTCTGCGGGTCGACGATGGCGCTGATGCATGCAGGGGTGCCGATCACGGCGCCTGTGTCGGGCATCGCCATGGGCCTCGTCAAGGAGGGGGACGACTACGTGATCCTCACCGACATCCAGGGGGCGGAGGATCACCTGGGCGACATGGACTTCAAGGTCGCCGGCACGTCGAGCGGGATCACTGCGCTGCAGATGGACATCAAGATCACCGGTGTCACGCAGGAGATCATGCGCAACGCGCTCGAGCAGGCTCGCCGCGCCCGGGAGTCGATCCTCCAGCAGATGCTGGAGACGATCTCGGCACCGAACACCGAGCTCGCCGGCCACGCGCCGCGCATCACGTCGGTGAAGATCAACCCCGAGTTCATCGGGATGGTGATCGGGAAGGGCGGCGAGACGATCCGCTCGCTCGAGGCCGACTACGACGTGCAGATCGACATCGAGGAGGACGGGACGATCCTCGTCTACGCCACGGAGGGCGACAACGCCGACGCCGCGATCGCGATGATCCAGGCGATGACGAAGGAGCCCGAGGTCGGCGACACGTACACCGGCCGCGTCGTGAAGACGACCGAGTTCGGGGCGTTCGTCGAGCTGAAGAAGGGGACGGACGGCCTGCTCCACGTGTCGAACGTCGGCCCCGGACGCGTGGCGCACATCGAGGACGTGATCGTCCGCGGCGACACGCTGGACGTGCTCGTGCAGGAGGTCGACAAGGAGCGGGGCCGGATCGGCCTCAAGCTGGTCGCCAAGCACGAGAACGGTGGCCTCGTCCAGCCGGACGAGCTGATCGAGCGCGCCAAGAGCGCCCCGCCCCGCGAGCCGCGCGAGCCGCGCGGCGACCGCGAGCGCGGGCGCGGCGGCCGTGACCGCGGGCGCCGCCGCGAGTAGGGCAGCGAGGCAGGGGACGGCGACGGGGTCAGCCCCACGGGTCTGACTCCGTCGCCCCCACCGCTACGATCCCCCGCATGCTCGAGCACGAGCTGACGGCGCTGCGCGGCGGTGAGCGCGTGGTCACGGAGCGGATCGACGGCGTCCGCTCGGTCGCGCTCGGCCTCTGGATCGGCACGGGCTCGCGCGACGAGACCCCGTCGCGCGCCGGCGTCTCGCACTTCATCGAGCACCTGCTGTTCAAGGGCTCCTCGCGGTACAGCGCCCAGGACATCGCCGAGCTCTTCGACGGGATGGGCGGCGAGTTGAACGCCTCGACGTCCCGTGAGACGACCGTCGTCTACACGCGCGTCCCCGACGACCACGTCGAGCAGGCGCTCGACGCGATGGTCGACATGGTCTTCTCCCCGACGTTCACGGACGTCGACAGCGAGCGTGAGGTCGTGCTCGAGGAGATCGCGATGGTGGACGACAACCCGCAGGACCTCGTCCACGACCTCGCCGGAGAGGTGGTGTTCGGACCGCACCCGTTGGGCAGGCCCGTGATCGGGCGGGCGGAGGTGATCGCCTCGATCGGGGTGCGGGCGCTGCGCTCCTTCCACGGGCGGGCGTACGTGGGCGAGAACGTCGTGCTGGCGGCCGCAGGCAACGTCGAGCACCAGCACGTGGTGAAGCTGCTCGCAGACCGTCGCAGCGGCGTTGCCTTGCCCCTGGGGCTTCCGCGGAAGCCGCTGCACCGGCTCCCGGCTCCGGGCCTCTGCTTCCAGCGCAAGGACACGGAGCAGTACCACGTCGTGCTCGCAGGCCCCGGGGTCTCACGCGCGGACGATCGACGCTACGCGGCCTCGCTGCTCGACGCGATCGTCGGCGGGTCGGCGTCCTCTCGCCTCTTCCAGGAGATACGGGAGAAGCGTGGGATGGCGTACAGCGTCTACTCCTACGGCTCCCAGTACGAGGAGTCGGGGCAGGTCGGGATCTACCTCGGAACCAGGGAGGACAATCTCGCAGAGTGCTTCGAGGTGACCGCCGCGGAGCTCCGCGACCTGGGCGAGGGCAACCTGCGGCCGGGCGAGCTCGAGCGCGCGAAAGAGAACCTCAAGGGCCGCCTCATGCTCTCGCTCGAGTCGACCTCCAGCCGGATGACGCGGCTCGGGCGGGCGGTGATCACGGGCACGGAGCTGATCACGCTCGAGGAGACGATCGAGCGTGTCGACGCCGTCACCGCGGACGACGTCGCCGCGCTGGCGCGGGAGCTCTTCGCCCCCGAGGCGCTCTCGGCGGCGGCGATCGGGCCGAGCGAGCGCCGGTTCCGCGCCACGGTGGAGCGCTTCAACCCGCTGGCCCTCGCCCGCGCCGCGTAGATGCGCGTCGCGCTCTACGGGATCGGCGGCAAGGTCGGCTCCGTGCTCGCCCCCGCGCTGCGCGCCGCCGGCCACGGGGTCGTCGACGCGCGAGACGCCGGGCCCGGGGGGTGCGATGCCGCGGTCGACTTCACGCGTCCCGACGCGGTCGAGGGCAACGTTCGCGCGTGCCTGACAGCCGGCGTGCCCGTCGTGATCGGGACGACGGGGTTCGACGTGGACGCCGTCGACACGGCTGCTCGGAAGGCCGGCGTACCGTGCTTCTTCGCGCCCAACTTCGCACTCGGAGCGGTGCTGATGATGCGGTTCGCGGAGGAGGCATCCCGCGTGCTCCCGCGGGCGGAGATCGTCGAGCTGCATCACGAGACGAAGGTCGACGCCCCTTCGGGCACGGCACGTGCGACGGCGGCGCGGATG
>JAOUEK010000364.1 GCA_029858755.1 Thermoleophilia bacterium | reverse complement strand
CCACCAGCGCATGCTGAGGAGGCGGTGGGAGCGCACTCCGGAAGTATGCGGGCGGTCCGCGGCGACCCGGGCCGCCGGTGTGAGCGGACGCTCACACAACCGCGAGACGCCGCTCGTCCCCGTACGAGCGGCCCTCACGCGCACGAGCCAGCATGCGAGCATGCGGCTCCTCGGACACCGTTGCCGCCGCGTGCTGCGAGGCGCCCGCGAGGGCAGCTCGTGAGCGCACACCTCGACGCCGCCGCGCTGATCGGCTTCACGGTCGACGGCCGCCACGGCCGGCTCGGCACCGTGATCGACGCGGAGGGCGAGCCACGCGGAGAGCAGGCCGAGCTGCTCGTGCGCGGCGGCGCCTCCGACGCCCTCTACTACCACGTGCCGGCGTCCGTCGTCGCCGACGTCTCGGGGGCGACGGCGACGATCACCCTCGACCTCGACGTCACCGACTTCACGCCTCGGCTTCGGGACGACGGCTCCGTCGACCTGTACCTCGTGCGCGACTGACGTCACCCGACGTCGGCGCCGCGCTACGCTCGGGCGGTGACCTCGTTCCCGCTCCGCTCCCTGCGCCTGCGGCCCGGCGAGGAGCATCGCGATCGGGTGCCGATCGAGCTCGAGCCGTTCGTCCTCGGTGGCCAACCGTACCTCCCGGTGCCGTCGCAGGTCGACTCGGCGTTGGCGATCCAGCGGGCGACCAGCGGCGATGTCTTCCGGCTCGCCTTCGCGGTCACCCTGCACGGGCCGTGCATGCGCTGCCTCGAGGACGCCGTCTGCGAGCTCTCGATCGAGGCGAGCGAGTACCACGACGCAGACCCGGACGCGGGCGACGAGCTGCGCAGCGAGTACGTCGTCGACGACCGCCTCGAGCTGTCCTCGTGGAGCAGGGACGCGATCGCCGACGCGCTCCCGGACCAGGTCGTGTGCCGCCCCGACTGCGCCGGCCTGTGTGCCGCGTGCGGTCGGAACCTGAACGTCGAGCCGCACGAGCACGAGGAGGAGCCTGCCGGCACGCGGTGGGCGGCGCTCGGCCCGCTCCGCGAGGAGCTCGACGGCTGAGGCGCTGCCGGCCGCGCCGCCTGCCGCTATAGTTCTCGGCCGCTCATGGCCGTCCCCAAGCGAAAGACGTCGAAGTCCCGCCGTGACAAGCGCCGCGCCCAACACGGCATCGAGGCCCCGCGCGTGAACACGTGCCCGACGTGCGGGTCTCCGAAGCGCCCACACCGCGTCTGCCCGACCTGCAGGTCGTACAAGGGTCGCGAAGTGCAGCCGCTCCGCGCGCCCGCGCCCTAGGAAGCGCCGTGACGACCCGCGTCGCCGTCGACGCGCTCGGAGGCGACCACGGGTCGCACGAGATCGTCGCCGGGGCGCTCGAGGCGGCTGCCGACGGGATCAGGCCGATCGTGTTCGGCCCGGACGGCCTCGACACCGGCGGGCTCGACCACGTGGTCACCGACGGCGAGATCGCGATGGTGGACAAGCCTGCCGAAGCGGTGCGCGCGCGCCCCGACTCGTCGCTCGTCCGCGCGGTGCGCTCGGTGGCGGACGGCGCCGCCGACGCCGCCGTCTCCGCGGGGAACACCGGCGCCATCCTCGCCGCCTCGCTGCGTCACGTCCGCCGCCTGCCCGGCGTGTACCGCCCCGGCATCGCGGTGATGATCCCCACCCGTCGCGGCCCGTCCGTGCTCATCGACGCCGGCGCGAACGCCGACGCGCGACCAGAGCACCTCGTCCAGTTCGCATTGATGGGGCTGCTCTTCGCAGAGGAGGTGCTCGGCGTCGCGTCCCCTCGCGTGCGGCTTCTCTCCATCGGCGAGGAGCCGGAGAAGGGCAACCAGCTGGCCCTCGAGGCGCACGCCCTGCTGCGCGCCTCGGGTCTCCCCTTCGACGGCAACACGGAGGGGCGCACGCTGCTGGAGGGAGAGGGAGAGGTCGTGGTCGCAGACGGCTTCACCGGCAACGTGGCCCTGAAGACGCTGGAGGGAACGATCCGCAGCGTGCTCGGCGCGCTCCGCGAGGAGGCGGAGGGGTCGCTGCAGGCGCGACTCGGCGGGCTGTTGATCCGGCCGGCTGCACGCGGCCTGCGCGCCCGCCTGGATCCCGAGACCTACGGAGGCGCCTACCTGCTGGGGCTGCACGGAATCGTCGTGATCGCTCACGGCTCGAGCTCCCGACGCGCCGTCGCGAACGCCATCCGGCTCGCGGCCCGCGGCGTCGAGCACGACCTCGTGGGCCGCCTGGCGCGACGGCTCCAGGCGCCCGTCGAGCGCCCCCCTGAGTGAGGCGCGAGCCCGACGCCGGTCGATCGTGTTCCCGCCTGCGGGCGTGGTAGAGTCGCCCCCTCATCCGATCCCCCGCAACGACGAGAGAGGTCTGAAGTGGCGCTGTCCCGTGAAGAAGTGTTCGAGCGTGTGAAGTCGGCTCTCGGCGAGCAGCTCGGCGTCGACGAGTCCGAGGTCACCGAGGACGCCTCCTTCCAGGAGGACCTCGACGCCGACTCGCTCGACCTGGTCGAGCTGATCATGGAGCTCGAGGATCAGTTCGGGATCAAGATCCCGGACGATGACGCACAGAAGATCACGACCGTCGGCCAAGCTGTCGACTACGTCGTCGGCCATCAGTAGCGGCGGGGGGACGGAAGAGGCCCGCGAGCTCTCGCGCCTCGTCGACGCGCTCCCCGCGGAGCGCCGCGATCAGGTGTTCACGCACGCGTCGTGGGCTCCCGTCCGGGAGTCGTCCTACGAGCGCCTGGAGTTTCTCGGCGACAGCGTCCTCGAGCTCGTGATCGCCCATGCGCTGTACGACCGCTACCCGGAGGCGAGCGAGGGGCGGCTGGCGAAGATCCGGGCGCACGTCGTGTCGCGACAGAGCTGCGCCGCCGTCGCGAAGACGCTCGACCTGGGGACGCGGCTCGCCTCCGTCGCCCAGGATGTCCCCGGGCCCGAGCTGCAGCGGATCTCCCGCAGCCGGAACGTGCTGGCGGCGCTGCTGGAGGCCGCGATCGCCGCTGTCTACCTGGAGCACGGCTTCGACGCGGTCGCCGGTGCCATCGTCGACGCGTTCGAGGAGCGCATCGTCTTCGCGAGCTCCGGCCACGTGGACGCCAAGACCGAGCTTCAGGAGGCACTGGCACGC
>JAOUEK010000363.1 GCA_029858755.1 Thermoleophilia bacterium | reverse complement strand
GTCGCCGCCGCCGGCACTGGGCTCGCGCTGGGGCTGGGCTCGCTGTTCCTCGTGCAGTCGGTGGTCACGGCGGCGCGCGGGCCGCTCACGGGATGGGCGACGAGCGTCGTCGTGCTGGCGCTGTCGAGCGTCGGCGTCTACCTGGGGCGGTTCGTCGGCGTCAACAGCTGGGACGTCGTCGTCGACCCGGCTCGCGTGCTCGCGCCGTTCGCTGAGCGCGTCGACGATCCGCTCGGCGCCGTCCGGTTCCTCGTCGTGACGGGGGTGCTGACGGCATTCCTCACCGTCGCCTACGCGCTGGTCTACACGATCGCGCAGCCGGGCCTCGAGCTCGATCCGCGGCGGGGACGGGGTTGAGTGGCCAAGGGGTACGCCGAGGGGCCGGCGGCCGAGGAGGCCGAGCGCCGGCGCGAGGAGCTGGCCGAGGGCGTCGCAGTCGAGGCACGCCAGGAGGCGCGGCTCGCGGTGTACGGGGCCACGCCCGACGATCCGGAGCGGCACTTCCTCGGCTGGGCCGACGAGGTCGACGCCGACGAGCTGTTCGCACGTGGGGCCGCCTGGGGCATCCAGGTCGTGCGTCGCACCTGAGCCGGTCCGATCAGCGCATTCCCTGAGGGGGATCGGTGTCGGGACGGATGCCCGTGCGCACGGGTGGCGCGATCCTGGAGGCGGTAGGAAAGGAGGAAGGCCATGGCCACGATCGTCAAGTGGTCGCCCTTCCACGATCTCGACGTGATCGAGCGACGCATGCGACGGCTGCTCGAGGACGTCGGTGTGGCGCCGGAGCCGATCCCCGCCGCGGATCTCTACGAGACTCCGCGTGAGGTGATCGTGGAGCTCGACGTCCCCGGCTTCGAGGAGAAGGAGCTCGAGCTCGAGGTGACGGACCACACGCTCACGATCAAGGGTGAGCGCAAGGAGGAGAGGGAGGAGAAGGACACGACCTTCCACCTCCACGAGCGGCTGGAGAAGCGCTTCGAGCGCCGGTTCACGATGCCGCCCGAGGCCGACCTCGACAAGATCGAGGCGCACTTCGGCAAGGGCGTGCTCGAGGTGCACGTCCCGAAGGTCGAGCAGGCCAAGCCCCGCACGATCGAGATCACGAAGGCGTGACGAGTGTCCCCGGGGGCTGCCGGCACGGGGCCCCCCGGGGCGTCGCGTCCGACCCGAGCCCGAAGCCGGCGGCGCGTGTGGGCGCGCGGCCGCGATCGGTGACATGTCACGCCTGGAATCGCTAGGCTAGAGGCGATGGGGAAGCGAGTCGAGCACCTCGACCGGGTGATCATCCGGTTCGCGGGTGACTCCGGTGACGGCATGCAGCTCACCGGCGACCGGTTCACGAGCGAGACCGCGCTCTTCGGCAACGACCTCGCCACCCTCCCCGACTTCCCCGCAGAGATCCGTGCCCCCGCCGGCTCGCTGCCGGGCGTCTCGGGCTTCCAGGTCCACTTCGCGGATCACGACATCCTCACCCCCGGTGACCGCCCCGACGTGCTCGTCGCCATGAACCCGGCGGCACTGAAGGCCAACCTCAAGGACCTCGCGAAGGGCGGCACGATCATCCTCAACACCGACGCGTTCAACGACCGCAACCTGCAGAAGGCCGCCTACTCGTCGAACCCCCTGGAGGACGGGTCGCTCGCCGACTACCACGTGCACCAGGTCGCCCTCACGTCGATGACGATCGAGGCGCTCCGCGAGATCGACGGGATCACCTCGCGCGAGGCCGAGCGCTCGAAGAACTTCTTCGCGCTGGGCCTGATGTCGTGGCTCTTCCAGCGTCCCATCGAGCCGACCCTCGACTTCATCGAGGCGAAGTTCGGCAGGCGGCCGGCGATCGCCGAGGCCAACACGCGGGCGCTCAAGGCGGGCTGGAACTACGGCGAGACCTCCGAGGACTTCGCCGTCTCGTACGAGATCGCTCCGGCCAAGCTCGCGAAGGGGCGCTACCGGCAGATCAACGGCAACACGGCGCTGTCCTACGGGCTCGTCGCCGCGTCCCGCCTCTCCGGCCTGCAGCTGTTCCTCGGCGCGTACCCGATCACGCCGGCCTCCTCGATCCTGGAGGAGCTCGCCGGGATGAAGGAGTTCGGCGTCGTCACCTTCCAGGCGGAGGACGAGATCGCTGCAGTCGGAGCGGCGCTCGGAGCCTCGTTCGGCGGCGCCCTCGGCGTGACCGCGTCCGCCGGGCCCGGGATCGTGCTCAAGGCCGAGACCGTCGGCCTTGCGGTCGCGCTGGAGCTGCCGCTGGTGATCGTCGACGTGCAGCGCGCCGGGCCGTCGACCGGGATGCCCACCAAGCCCGAGCAGGCAGACCTGCTCATGGTCCTCTTCGGGCGCAACTCGGAGAGTCCGGTGCCGGTCGTCGCGGCGGCGACGCCATCGGACTGCTTCTTCGCGGCGATCGAGGCCGCGCGCATCGCGCTCAAGTACCGGACGCCCGTGTACCTGCTCTCGAACGCCTACCTCGCGAACGGCTCGGAGCCGTGGCTGATCCCCGACGTCAACGAGCTGCCCGACATCTCGACCGAGTTCGCCACGCTGCCGGAGGACGGGTCGCCGTACCTGCCGTACCGGCGCGACCCGGAGACGCTGGCGCGCAACTGGGCGATCCCGGGCACGGTCGGGCTCGAGCACCGCATCGGCGGGCTCGAGAAGGAGGACGAGACCGGGAACGTCTCCTACGACCCCGACAACCACGACCTGATGGTGCGGCTGCGGGCCCGCAAGGTCGAAGGCATCGCCTCCGACATCCCCGAGCTCACAGTCGACGACCCGGACGGGGACGCAACGGTGCTCGTGATCGGCTGGGGCTCGACGTACGGGCCGATCGTGGCCGCCGTACGGCGGCTGCGGCAGGAGGGCAAGAGCGTCGCGCAGGCCCACGTGCACCATCTGAACCCGTTCCCGGCGAACACGGGGGACGTGCTCCGTCGCTACGAGAAGGTGCTCGTGCCCGAGATGAACCTCGGCCAGCTCTCCCTGCTGCTGCGAGCCGAGTACCTGGTCGACGCGATCTCCTACACGAAGGTCAGCGGCCAGCCCTTCCAGTCCGCCGAGCTCGCCGACGCGGTGGGAGCGCTGCTGTGAGCAACGAGGGTGGCAACGGCGACGGCGGGCTGATCCAGCTCACC
>JAOUEK010000017.1 GCA_029858755.1 Thermoleophilia bacterium | reverse complement strand
CTCCGGACTGGCCTTCGCGTCCAGGCTGCGGTGACGGCTTGCGGGGGAAGGAAGGGATGACGACGAACCAGCTCGAACGCGGGCGCGCGGCGTACGGCCGCCGATCGTGGGCGGAGGCCCACGAGGCCCTGTCGGGGGTAGCCGAGCGGGCTCCGCTCGGCCCGGGCGATCTGGAGCTGCTCGTGACGGCGGCGTACATGCTCGGGCGCGATACGGAGTTCGAGCGGAAGCTGGAGCGCGCACCATGCCCAATGGGAGGCCGGCGACGTGCCCAGGGTCGTCGTTCTTCTCGACACACGATCGGCACGGTGATCGACCTCACGCTCTGCGAGACGGAGGACGACCTCGGCGCAGCGGACGCCGCTCTGCACGCGATGTCGCCGACGTCCGGGGGCAGCGGTCGCCGCACGCCATGCGAGACGTTCGAGGTCGTCCTCGACGTGACTCCCGGGTCGAGCGGCTGAGGCCAGGGCTGGCCGCCGCGACCTCGACCTGACGGCCTACTCGGGCCAGAAGCCCTCGACCAGCTCCGCGTCACCCTGCGGGTCGTCGATCTTCTTCGAGGCGATGACGAGCTCCACGTCGTCGGGCCCCTCGTTCCACACGGAGCGCACGACGTGGGGAGCGACGCGGACCACCGTTCCCGCGGGAACGTCGACAACGTCGTCACCGAGCTTGAACTGCAGGGTTCCCGACACGACGAGATAGATCTCCTCCTGCGTCTTGTGCCGGTGGCCGTACGACCCCTTCCCTCCGGTCTTGGCCGGCATCCGCCGCCAGGTCAGTGCGGCCTGCTCAGCGTCGATCTCGTAGGTCGCGAGACGCATCTCACCCGGATAGTCGCCGAGCACGTCGGTGACCTGATGCAGCGGCCTGATCGTGTAGTCGGGCACCGGCTTCCTCCTTGTCGACGGGCCGACACTAGACGAAGGCGCGGGCCGGCGACCATCGCGCTCGGGCACAGGTCGGCGGGCCCGGGACGCTCGGTAGCCCGGCAGACGCGCGCAGCCCGATCGCCGGCCGGAGCGAGCCGTCCGTAGTCCTCCCGCCGCCGATCGGCGTGGCCGCGGATGCGCGTCGGCAGCCCCACACGGAGCATGAGGTGGATGCGGGCGCCGCCGTGGAAGATCAAGGTCGTCGAGCCGATCGAGCTACGTGACCGCGAGCACCGGCGCCGGGCGCTCGCCGAGGCCGGGTACAACACCTTCCTCCTGCGCTCCGAGGACGTCTTCGTCGACCTGCTCACCGACAGCGGCACGTCGGCGCTCTCGCAGGAGCAGCGGGCGGCGATGGAGCTCGGCGACGAGGCGTACGCGGGGTCGCGGAGCTTCTTCCGGCTGGAGGCGGCCGTCCACGACGTCTACGGGTGGCGGCACGTGATCCCCACCCACCAGGGGAGAGGCGCCGAGCACCTGCTCTCGCAGGTGCTCGTGCGACCGGGCCTGCTCGTCCCCTCGAACCTCTACTTCACCACGTCGCGCGAGCACGTCGTGCTCGCCGGCGGCACGTGGGTCGACGTGGCCGTGCCCGAGGCGAGCGACCCCGAGTCGACGGCGCCGTTCAAGGGCGACATCGACCTGGCCGCGCTCGAGCGCGTGCTGACCGTCGCCGAGCCCGAGGGCGTCGCGTTCGTCCGCCAGGAGGCCTGCCTCAACATGGCGGGCGGCCAGCCGTTCTCGCTCGACAACCTGCGCGCGGTGCGCGCGCTGACCCGCGAGCACGGCGTCCCCTTCGTCCTCGACGCGACCCGGATCTCCGAGAACGCGGTGTTCGTGAAGGACCGCGAGCCCGGCCATGCGGGCCGGCCTCTCCCCGAGATCATCCGCGAGATCGCCGACCAGGTGGACGGGGCCGTCTTCTCCTCGAAGAAGGACCACTTCGTCCCGATCGGCGGCTTCGTCGCCGTCAACGACGACGAGCTGGCCGAGCGGCTCAAGGAGCTGGTCGTCGTCTACGAGGGCTTCCCCCACTACGGCGGCATCGCGGGGCACGACATGGAGGCGCTCGCGCAGGGGATCCGTGAGTCGGCCGACGAGGCCATGGTGCGCCATGAGGTCGAGCAGGCCGCGTACCTGGGCGGGCTCCTGCTGGACGCGGGCGTGCCGATCGTGGTGCCCGTGGGCGCGCACGCCGTGTTCCTCGACGCCAAGCGGTTCCTGCCGCACGTCCCGCAGGCTGAGTTCCCGGCGCAGGCGCTCGCTGCAGCGCTGTACCTCGAGGGCGGGGTGCGGTCGATGGAGCGCGGGATCGTCTCCGGCCAGCACGGCGACGAGCCGTACGACGGGCTCGAGCTCGTGCGGCTCACGATCCCCCGCCGCGTGTACACGCAGGAGCACCTCACCTACGTCGCCGAAACGGTGATCGCCGTGCACGAGCTGCGGGAGGGACTGTCGGGGCTAAGGATGACGTACGAGCCCGCCCACCTGCGGTTCTTCCAGGCCCGCTTCGAGCCGCTCACGCCGATGCTTGAAGGCTCGGCCACGACGTGGCGCGCGGCGGGCCGGGCCTGACCGGGCGGCGGCCGCCCGGTGGATGGGCCGTCGTGCGCGTCTAGCGCTGCACGCCGCGTGACGCCCGCAGGAAGATCGCCACCCGGCGCAGGTTGGCCGTGCCGAGCGCCTCGTACGAGGGCATCCCGGAGGCCGGCGTCCGGCAGTCGGGGCAGCGGAGCTTGGCGACGAGCCAGGCGACCGTTCGCTTGCGACGGGCCTGACGTGTGAGGTCCGGCGCGGTCGTCGCCTTCGGCCCGCTCCCCGCGTACCGGTGGCAGGTGAGGCAGTCGGCGGCCGCCGTGATCTTCGCGCCGGGAACGGCCGACGCCGGCAGCGAGGCGACGCGGCGCCAGCGGGCGACGGTGCTCCTGCAGCGTGCACTCGCGTCGCAGGCCGCGACCGGCCGCTTGGGGATCCGTGCTGCCGGCGTGGCCGCGAACGGCGCGCCGATCAGGTACGAGACGAGGTCCTCGAGCTCCCGTGTGGAGAGCTGCGCGTAGGAGGGCATCGCGCCGCTGACGTACCCGGGGACGGCGAACGCCCGCGGTGCGACGATCGACTCGAGGACGTACGGCCCGAGCGCCCGGCCGGCGGCCCTGGCGTTGCGCGTCATCGCCTTCACCTCGAGCTTGGGGCCCGCCGGCCGTTCGTCGCCCACCGGGCTCGCGTCGTGACAGCCGCCACAGCCTCTCGTCAGGTACACGGTGCGACCCCGGTCGGGGCTCCCGGCGGACGGCGCGCTCGTGCCGCCGGCCCCGCCGGTGGCCAGGATGCCGGTGAGCAGCGCTCCGCAGCCCAGCGCGGCCGCACGCGCCAGAGAGCGCCTGCGCCGGGCGGTGGACGACCCCATGCGATCGATCCTAGCGCCGCCCCTCCGCCGCCCCCCTGTGGGAACTCCGCATCCCGGTGAGGGGGATCCCGCACGGTAGGGGATCCTCCTGGGCGCGTGACGCCGCTCGTCTAGGCTTGCCTCGTGCTCGAGCGGTGGACCCGCGCAGTCCTTCGCTTCCGGCTCCTCGTCCTCGGGCTCGCCCTCGCCCTCCTGGCCGGCGGCGTCGTCGCCTCGCAGCGGCTGCCGGCGCTGCTCTCCAACTCGTTCGCGGTGCCCGGCACCGAGTCGGATCGAGCCGCAACGCTCCTCGAGCGCGGGTTCGGGGAGCGCACCGACGGTACCTTCACCGTCGTCGTCAGCGTGCCCCGCCCCGGCGACCGGCGGGTGCAGCGCGAGCAGCAGCGGCGGCTGGAGCGCGTGGCCGAGGCGATCCCGACGGCCAGGGCCGGCGAGCTCCAGAGCGGTGCGGGCGTCCTCTACGGCACGGTCGCGACCCGGCTCGACCTGCAGCGCGCGAAGGGGTACGCCGACGACCTCCGCCGCGCGCTCGACGAGCCCGGCCAGCCTCCCGCCGTGGTCACCGGGCCGCCGGCGATCCAGCGCGACCTCGACCCCGTGTTCGCCTCGGACCTCCGTCGTGGCGAGGCGATCGCCCTCCCGATCGCGCTGCTCGTGTTGCTCGCGCTGCTCGGGGTGTCCTTCGCCGTCCTCGTCCCCGTCGCCGTCGCCGCCTGCACGATCAGTGCCGCGCTGGTCGCCCTCTGGGCGCTGGCCCACCCGGTGGCGATGGTCGCCTACGTCACGAACGTCGTGGAGCTGATCGGGCTCGGCCTGGCGATCGACTACTCGCTGCTCGTCGTCTACCGGTTTCGTGAGGAGGTCGCCCGCGGCCACCCGCGGGACGAGGCGATCGTGCGCACGATGGCGACCGCGGGGCGCGCCGTGATCGCCTCGGCGACGGCCGTGGCGATCGGGCTGGCGCTGCTCACGCTGATCCCCGTGCCGTTCATCCGCTCGCTGGGCATCGCCGGCGTCCTCATCCCGCTCGCGTCGATCGTCGCCGCGCTCACGCTGCAGCCCGTGCTGCTCTCGTTCCTCGGCACGCGGGGTGCGCGAGGGATCGCGCTCGGCGACCTCGCCCGCGGGCGCCACGTGTCGACGCTCCCGGAGCCCCGCGACGCGGCGGCGGTCGACCGGGGGCTCTGGGCGCGGCTCGCCCGGGCGATCATGCGTCGCCCGTGGCCCTTCCTGCTCGGCGGCACGGCCGTGCTGCTCGCCGCGGCGGCGCCGCTGCTCGCGATCCAGCTCACGCCGGGCTCCATCTCGGGCATCCCGTCCTCCCTCGAGTCCTCGCGTGGCCTCGCGCTCCTCCGCGACAGCGTCGGCCCCGGAGCCGTGACGCCGACGCACATCGTCGTCGACGCCGGGCGGCCGCAGGCCGTCGACACCGGGCCGACGCGCGAGGCGATCGACCGGCTCGCCGACGCGCTCTTCGGAGAGCCGGAGGTCGCCGTCGTAGCCTCCGGGCGCAAGTCGCCGTACGTCGACGAGAGTGGTCGCTACGCACGGGTGATCGTGGCCGGGCGGCACGAGTACGGCGACCCGTCGTCGCAGCGCCTCGTGCGGCGGATCCGCGGCGAGCTGATCCCGGGCGCGCGGTTCCAGGCAGGCGTCACGGTCCAGGCGGGCGGAGCGCCCCCGCAGGGCGTCGACTTCCTCGATCGGGCGTACGCCGCGCTCCCGTGGCTCGTGGCCGCCGTGCTCACGCTGACCTTCGTCGTGCTGCTGCGGACGTTCCGCTCATTGCTGCTGCCGCTGAAGGCGGTGCTCCTCAACCTGCTCTCGGTCGCTGCCGCCTGCGGCCTGCTCGTCGCCGTGGCGCAGTGGGGGGTCGGCGCGGGGCTCGTCGGACTGGAGCAGACGGGAGCGGTGGACGGGTGGATCCCGATCCTCCTCTTCGCGACGCTCTTCGGCCTCTCGATGGACTACGAGGTCTTCCTCGTCTCGAGGATGAGGGAGTCCTGGGACCATGTGCCGGAGAACAGGCGGGCGGTGGCGCACGGCCTCGAGCGCACCGGGCGCATCATCACGGCCGCGGCGGCGATCATGATCGCGGCGTTCCTCGGGTTCGTGCTCGGCGGCGTCGCCGCCCTGCAGGAGCTGGGGATCGGGCTCATGCTCGCCGTGCTGATCGACGCGACGATCGTGCGCATGGCGCTCGTCCCCTCGCTGATGGCCGTCCTCGGACGTTACAACTGGTGGCTACCCGCCCGCATGGCGCGGGTGCTCAGGGTCGCGCCCTCGCCCCTCCTCGTCGGCGATCCGGCCCTTTCGCACGAGAGCGGGCGCGGCACCGGAGCGCCGCCCCCGCCTCGACCGATGTGACGACCTACTTGACGACCTTGATCGCCAGGCGGAACGCCGGCAGCTCGTAGCCTGCCGACAGGCCCGGCGCATCGGTCGCCCACCCGAGCAGCGGCACCATGCCGAGCTGCGAGTAGGGGTACGCCGGCTGCTGCGTGTAGAGCAGCGGATAGAGGTCGATCAGGTGCGTTCCCGGCTCCCCGGTCGCGAAGAGCTGGATGCGGACGTACCCGTTCGAGTTGAACCCGCACGCGTAGCCGATGTACGCGTTGTCGTACGTGACGGCCACCGTGTTGTCGATCTGGGTCCAGCCGACGCCCTTGAGCTCGACGATGAACGGCTGACCCGCCTTCACCACTTTGGGTGCCTTGACGAAGGTCCGCTTCACGAAGTACGGCACCTGCGCCTTCACCTGGCCCGCCTGCACGACCTGGATCACGTGCCAGCCGCCCAGCCCGTCGGGGATCGTCACCGCGCTGGTGAGCGACCCGTCGGCGCCGGCCGTGCCACGGCCCAGCGGAACCGAGACGAAGTTCCAGCACGTCCCGGTGCAGTTGACGCGGTTGCCGACGACCGTCGACCAGACGAGGTCGACCGGCGCGCTCGGCACGAGCCCTGCGGCGGTGAGGCTGACCTTCGAGAGGATCGGGCCGCTCGTGGAGTCGAGCTTCACGGTCGCGGTGCTCTTCGGGTCGAGGTTCGCCTCGAGGAGCGTCGTCTTCGCGTCGATCGTGGGCTTGATCTGCTTCGGCCACTCGAGCCGGTTCGGCGGTGCGCCGGCATCCTTCGTCACGGTGAACTTGAGCCGGTGCCCGTCCGTCCACGGCACGGGCGACTGCACCATGTTCAGGTACGGGACGGTGTGGCTCGACCCGCCGAGCTCGATCCAGTGCGTGCCGGGCGGCCCGGCTGCGCGGATCTTGAAGGTCGCGAGGCCGCGCGTGGTGTTGGCCGAGACCGAACCCGTGAAGCGGTTGTCCCAGAGCACGCCGCCGACGCTCTCGTAGGTCGGCGAGCCCATGCCCTGCACCGTGACCGTGATCGGCGTGCCGACCGGGCCACGCTTCGGGCTGATCGTGACCACCCGCTCGACGAGGAAGCCGCCCTTGGCGACCTGGATTCCGTCCACGACGGCGTAGATGTCGTGCAACCCGCCGAAGTCGACCGGGACCTTCAGGTCGGCCTTGAGCGCGCCGTTCGCATCCGTCCGCGCCGTCGCCAGCTTGACCCCGAACTTGTCGACCTTGCGGCCGACGTAGTCGAGGCTGTCGGGCTTGGGATCGAGCACCCAGCGGACGCTCGCCGTCATCCAGACGATCGTGACGTCCTTGTTCGCCGGGAGCCCGGTACCCGTGAGCGTCATCTTCTTGCCGGCCGGGGCGACGTCCGGCGTCGCCTTCAGCGTCGTCATCGAGTCGCCCGGCTTGCCGAGGTCGGTGACGGGGCCGGGGAGGCCCGGCGCCCCCGGGACGACGGGTGTCGGCACGGGGGTCGGGTCGGCGAGGGCGGTGGACTGCACGAGCAGCACGGTCGCGACCGCCGCCGCACCGGCAAGGACAAGCCTCCAGGGCCTCGTCCTCGGGAATGAGCGGATCATCGAGAGTTCCTTTCGTCAGCCGGGGTCACGTTGCGATCACTTCTTGCGGGCCGTGGCCCTCTTCGCCTTCAGGCCCTTCTTGAGCGCAGAGCTCGGGGTCACGGTCAGCGAGTAGTCGTAGCGTGCGAACTTGCCCGCCTCGGTCTCGATCACCACCTTGACGTTCGCGGTTCCGAGCGGATAGTCGGCCGGGATCACCCAGGCCGCCGTCCAGAACCAGACGCGGTTCGAGGTAGCCCCGTGCGCACCCCAGTTGAGCTTCAGGGGCTCCGCGACGCCGGGCACCTGGACGACCCCGCTCTTCACGTTCTCGGTGGAGAGGATGTCGCCGGTCGCCGCCTCGCTGCCCCAGGCGCGGAACACGACCTGCTCACCGCGCTTGAAGTTGTTCGTCTGCGTGCAGCTTAACGGCCGCGGTGCGACCCCGACCGGGCGGCTGCCGTTGACGGTGTCCACGTAGAGGAACACGTCCTGCTTCGCCGGTGTCTGGTCCTGGGCGGCGAGCGCGGACGACGCCGCGGCGCCGATCGCGATCACGAGCCCGACTGTCAGGACGAGCCATCTCATCGGGGACCTCCGGTTGTCAGCGTTCATGGTCTCTGCCTCTCCCTCAGCCCGTCACGGTCAACTGGGCGCTGGTGACGGGGATCTGGACGAAGTTGCCGTACTGCTTCGTGAGCGTCCGGAACCGCACCTTGAACGGGACGAGCCCGGTCGGGTAGGTCGCGGGGATCGTCCACGAGGCCGTCCACGGGAAGGCCGTGCTCGCGGCCGAGTAGCGGAGCTTCAGGTTGGGCTGCCCGGGGACTGCGACATAGGCGTACTTGACGTCCTTGTCGGTGATCGTCTGGCCGGTCTCGTTCTGACCGCCGAAGACCTGGAAGACCACGGTCTCTCCGCGGGCGAAGCGGTTGTTGAGCGCTCCTGCGCCCAGGCTGTGCCCGGCCGCCGTCACCGTCTGTGCCGAGACGAACAGCTGCTCGACCTTCGGCGACGGGAAGGGCGTCTCCCCGGGCGTCTGGGCCCAGACCACGGCCGCGGCGGCGATCGCCACCACCGCGACGGCGACGATCAGTATCGGTCGTCTCATCGGTTGCTCCTTTGCTCCTCGGGTCGACACCGGTGAGACGGTGACGACGCCATTGACACATCGGATCTCGTCGAGCGGTGGACTCGCTCGCATCCGTTCTCCATGCGGGTGATCCTCGTCACCGCGGGACCAGCAGGCATCCGGTGTTCCGCCGATCGCCCCTTCGGGATATTACCCCCCGGCCTGCGAGAGCGCCGGAGACGTGCGCGGTCGGCGCAGCGTTCCGCGGCGCCGGCGGGCGCGGCTGGGATCGACCGGCGAGGCCTGGCATGGAGCGAAGCCGAAGCTATCGAAAATGAAGTAAGGTGTCGGACGACGCTGGCACCGACCGCGAGAGGAGGCTGCGATGGCATTGCACATCGGCGACATGGCACCGAACTTCCAGGCCGAGACGACAGAGGGGCCGATCGACTTCCACGAGTGGATCGGCGACTCGTGGGCCGTGCTCTTCTCGCACCCCAAGGACTTCACGCCCGTGTGCACGACCGAGCTCGGCCACATGGCCAAGATCAAGCCCGAGTTCGACCGCCGCGGCGTGAAGGTGATCGGCCTCTCGGTCGACTCGACGGGCGACCACGAGGGGTGGGCGCGCGACATCGAGGAGACGCAGGGGCACGCGCCCAACTACCCGATCATCGGCGACGCGGACTTCACCGTCTCCAAGCTGTACGGGATGCTCGGCGCCGACGTCTCCGGCGATCCCGGCGACCGGACGGCGGTCGACAACCAGACGGTGCGCAACGTCTTCGTGATCGGCCCCGACAAGAAGGTCAAGCTCGTCCTCGTCTACCCGATGACGACGGGGCGCAACTTCGACGAGGTGCTGCGCGTGATCGACTCGCTGCAGCTGACGGCGAAGCACAAGGTGTCGACGCCCGCGAACTGGCAGCAGGGCGACGACGTGATCATCGCCGGCTCGGTCTCCAACGACGAGGCCCGCGAGATCTGGCCCGACGGCTGGCGCGAGCCGAAGCCCTACATCCGCATCGTGCCGCAGCCCAGCTAGAGCGCGCGCGGAAGAGAGCGCCCGATCCGCCGCCGGGCGGCGGCCTGGCATGCTCGTGGTGTGAGCGAGAACGAGCGCAGTTACAGCATCGGCACCCTCGCGGGCCGTCTCGTCGGACGTGTCGTGGGCGGCTACGCCGACGGCGGCCCCGTGGTTGCCGGTGCCATCGCGTATCGAGTGCTGTTCTCCGTGTTCCCGCTCGTGATCGTCCTCACCGCCCTGTTCGGGGTCGTGGTGCGGACGACCGGCGTCCAGGCGGACGTGATCGACTTCGTGATCGACAACGTGCCACTGACCGAGGATGGCAAGCAGAGCGTCCGGGAGCTGCTGGAAGGGGTCACGGGAGGCAAGAGCACGCTCGGTCTCGTCGCCGTCGTCGGCCTCGTCTGGTCGGCGAGCGGGATGATGGCCGCCATCCGCGGCGCCCTCAACCGGGCCTGGGGCGTCGTGCACGCGCGGCCGTTCGTCCGCGGGAAGCTGGTCGACGTCCTGCTCGTGCTCGCCGTGGGCGTCTTCCTGCTGCTCTCGACCGCGCTTGCCGTGGGCTCGAGGATGGTCACGGCGTATGCGTCGTCTGCGCTCGAGCGCGCCGGGATCCCGCCGGGTGCGCTCACCTGGCTGATCGGCTTCCTGGTCCCGGCCGTGCTCGCGTTCCTCGCCGTCGCGTTCCTCTACCGGGTGGTGCCGGCGACCCCAGAGCGGCCCGCGTATCGGGTGATCCTGCCCAGCGCCGCCGCCGTCGGCGTCGCCTTCACCATCCTGCAGATGCTGTTCGGCGTCTACCTCTCCTCGTTCGGCAACTACAACGCCGTCTACGGGTCGCTCGGCGCGGTGATCGCCTTCTTGGTGTTCGTCTACATGTCGTCGAGCCTCTTCCTGCTCGGCGCCCACGCCGCGGCCGGCCTGCCCGTCGTGGTCGACGAGCTCGAGCGTGGGGAGGGCGACCACGGGGACTCCGGGGAGCCCGGGGCATCGATCGGGCAGAAGGTGATCGCGGTCCTCCGGGGCCTCGTCGCGGTTCCGCCCGAGGAGCGGGACGAAGACCGAGGTGGGCCTCACGAGGGCGGGCCCGACGACGGTGATGAGCCGCAGTCCGGCGACCCTCGGGCAGGCTAGCGTAGGTCTCGTGCACAGCTCGCTTCGCCTCGGGCGGATCGCCGGTGTCGAGATCGGCGTCAACTGGAGCTGGCTGGTGGTCTTCGCGCTGATCGCCTGGACGCTCACCGTCGGCGTCTTCCCGAGCGAGAACCCGGGCCTCTCCGACGCGGCGTACGTGGCCATGGGTGTCGTCGCCGCGACCGTGTTCTTCGTCTCGCTGCTCGCTCACGAGCTCGGCCATGCGCTCCGGGCGCGGCGGGAGGGGATGGAGATCGAGGGCATCACCCTCTGGCTGTTCGGCGGGGTCGCCAAGTTCAAGGGCATGTTCCCGAGCGCCGGCGCGGAGTTCCGCATCGCGATCGCGGGGCCGCTCGTCTCGCTCGCGATCGGCGTCGCCTGCGTGCTCGTCGCGCTCGTCGCCGACCTGCCCGCGAGCGTCGACGGCGTCGTCTTCTGGCTCGGGTGGATCAACCTCCTCCTCCTCGTCTTCAACCTGCTCCCGGCGCTCCCGCTCGACGGGGGGCGCCTGCTGCGCGCGACCCTCTGGCACGTGAAGGGCGACTTCGCGGCGGCGACGCGCCTGTCGGCTGGCATCGGGCGTGCCCTCGGCTACGCGATGATCGTCGGCGGGCTGCTGCTCTTCATCTTCCAGGGCACCTTCTCCGGCGCCTGGCTGGCCTTCATCGGCTGGTTCCTGCTGCAGGCGGCGAGCGCGGAGGCGCGGTACGTGATCGCCCGGCAGGCGCTCGGCGACCTCCGTGTCCGCGACCTCATGGTGCGAGACCCGGTGACCGCCCCGGCGGAGGCGACGATCGGCGAGCTCGTCGACCGCGTCGCCTGGAGCGAGCGCTTCACCACCTACCCGGTGCTCGACGGCGGCCGGGTACTCGGGCTCGTCGCCTTCCGCCGCATCGTGCAGGTGCCGCGGGGCGAATGGGACACGCGCCGCGTGCGCGAGTGCGTGATCGGCCTGGACGAGCTCACCGTCCTCGCCGAGGACGACCGGGCGATCGACGCCCTCGCCGCCCTGAGCGAGAACGTCGTGCACCGCGCGCTCGTCCTCGACGGGGGGCGGCTGGTGGGGCTGCTCTCGATCACCGACCTCGCCCGGGCCCTCGAGATCGCGGCTCCCGACCGGCTGCAGCGGCGGCGCGGCGGCGACGCGGCCGGACCGACGGCGACGCCCTGAGGCGCCGGCCGCCCGTCAGGGCACGCTTGGCCCTGGCTCGGGCCGTTCGCCGGGCGCGGGCAGCGCGTCGCCGTCGTGGGGCGGCTCGATCGTCACCTGTGGCAGCGCCCGGTCGAGCCAGCCCGGGATGTACCACGTCCGCTCGCGGAGCACGGTGAAGAACGCGGGCACGAGCGTCATGCGCACGACGAGCGCGTCCGTGAGGATCGCCACCGCCAGCAGCAGGCCGAACTCCTTGGGAACGCGGTCGGCGGAGAGGATGAACGCCGCGAACACGGTGCCCATGATCAGCGCCGCAGCGACGACCACCCGGCCGATCGCGGCGATCCCGTGCTCGACGGCGTCGCGCGTGTCGAGGCCGTGCACGTGCTCCTCCCGGATGCGGCTCATCAGGAAGACCATGTAGTCCATGGAGAGCCCGAACAGGATCGCGAACGCGATCGGCGGCACGAACGTCTCGATCGGCCCCGTGCGGTCGAGGCCCGTGAGCCCGAGCAGGTGGCCCTCCTGCACGACCAGCGTCAGGACGCCGAAGGCGACGAAGGCGGAGAGGATCGTCGTCACGGCGGCGGTCAGCGAGACGACGATCGAGCGGAACGCCATCGCCAGCACGACGAACGTGACGCCGACGATGTAGAGCAGGAACAGCGGCAGCCGGTTGACGATGCGGTCGCCGATGTCCTTGAAGGCAGCCGTGAGCCCCGAGACGTAGGCCACGGCGTCTCCTCCTGCAGTCGCGTCGGGCACGACGTCGCTGCGGAGCCGGTCGACGAGGCGATCGGTCGCCTCGTCCTGTGGGGCGGAGGACGGCGTGACGGAGACGATCGCCACGCTCTCGGCGTCGTTGAACTGCGGCTCCGCGACGGAGGCCACTCCGCTGAGCTTCGTGACGCCGTCGTAGATCTTCTGCGGCGCCTGGGGGTCGCCGTTCACGTCGACGACGATCGGGATCGGCCCGTTGAAGCCGGGGCCGAAGCCCTCGGCCAGCAGGTCGTACGCCCGCCGGCTCGTCTGCTCGACCGGCTGCGTGCCCTGGTCGGCCGCGCCCAGGCGCACGAGCGCCGACGTCGACGCCAGCACCAGCCCGCCGAGCAGCAGGACGACCAACACCGGCCGCGCGTGCGCGGTGACGA
>JAOUEK010000362.1 GCA_029858755.1 Thermoleophilia bacterium | reverse complement strand
ATGCGGGGATCCTTGAGCCGTGGGATCTCCTCGGACAGGATCTGGCGCATCGCCTCGTCGACCCGGCGCATGCGCGGCGTGGCCCGACGTCTAGTCATCGAGCGTGACCAGCTCCCGCTCCCGGAGGAGCAGCTCGAACGCCTGGGCCGTGAGCCACCGCTCCGCCTCGTCCAGCAGCCGCTCCGCCTCGCGTGCCTCGCGCGTCACGCACGCCAGGGTCAGACGAGCGCGCTGCCACGTGTCGTGATGATCCACTTCCGCGATCGAGCAGCCGACGCGCTTCGCGAGCTGCGCCTTCACCGACCGCAGGTGCATCCTCTTCTCCTTGAGCGAGCCGCTGTGGGGGAAGTGCAGCTCGACGCTGAGAATGCCGACGTAGCCGCTCGCCATCGCGCTCGATCTCCCGTCCACGCACGGGCGGGGGCGCAGCCTACGCCGAGGCCGAGGGAGAGGCGCCCGCGAGGTCGGTGCGCTCGACCTGCTTCGTCTCGTAGACCTCGAGCACGTCGCCCTCCTTGACGTCGTTGAAGCCCTCGAGCAGGATGCCGCACTCGAAGCCCTCGCTGACCTCGCGGGCGTCGTCCTTGAAGCGCTTGAGCTGGGCGATCGACGTCTCGTAGATCACGGTGCCGTCGCGCACGATGCGGACGTCGGCGTTCCGCCTGACCACGCCGGTCGTCACCATGCAGCCCGCGATCGTGCCGAGCCGCGACACCTTGAACAGGGCGCGCACCTCGGCCTCGCCGAGCGTCTCCTCGGTGGAGACGGGCGACAGCAGGCCGACCAGCGCCTGCTCGATGTCGGCGGTCAGCTGGTAGATGACGCGGTACGTGCGCACATCGACCCCGTCGCGCTCGGCGAGCTGGCGCGCGTCGGAGGAGGGCCGCACGTTGAAGCCGATCACGAGCGCGTCCGAGGCAGCCGCCAGGTTGACGTCGTTCTCGGTGATCCCGCCGACCCCGGTGTGGATCACGTTGACGCGCACCTCGGGGTGCTCGATCTTGCCGAGCTCGCCCACGATCGCCTCCACCGAGCCCTGGACGTCGCCCTTGAGCACGATGTTGAGGTCCTGCACGGCGCCTTCCTGGAGCTGGTCGAAGAGGGTGTCGAGTGACACTCGGCGCGTCGAGCGCTGCGCGAGCTGCTCGCGCCGCAGCCGCTCGGCCCGGCGGTGAGCGAGGTCCTTCGCCTGCCGCTCGTGGTCGACGACACGCGTCATCTCGCCCGCCGGCGGCGGCTTGTCGAAGCCGACGATCTCGACCGGCTCGCCCGGGCGGGCCTCCTTGACCTTCTCGCCGCGATAGTCGTAGAGCGCCCGCACCTTGCCCGCAGCGTCACCGGCGACGATCGCGTCACCGACGTGGAGCGTGCCGCGCTGCACGAGCATCGTCGCCACCGCGCCGCGCCCGACGTCGAGGCGCGACTCGACGATCGGGCCCGAGGCCTGCGCGCTCGGGTTCGCGCGGAGGTCGAGCTCTGCGTCCGCGACGAGCAGGATGCGCTCCAGCAGGTCCTCGAGGTTCGTCTGCAGCTTCGCCGAGACCTCCGCGAACTGGGTCGTGCCTCCCCAGTCCTCGGGCTGCAGGCCCTCGCTCGCGAGCTCGCTCTTGACGCGGTCGGCGTTGGCGTCCGGGACGTCCATCTTGTTGATCGCGACCACGATCGGCACCTCTGCCGCGCGGGCATGGGAGATCGACTCCTTCGTCTGCGGCATCACGCCGTCATCGGCGGCCACCACGAGCACCGCGATGTCGGTCACCTTGGCGCCGCGGGCACGCATCGCGGTGAAGGCCTCGTGCCCGGGGGTGTCGAGGAAGGTGATCCGACGGCCGTCCACCTCGGCCTGGTAGGCGCCGATGTGCTGCGTGATCCCGCCGGCCTCCGTCTCGACGACCGCAGCCTTGCGGATCGCGTCGAGCAGGGTCGTCTTGCCGTGGTCGACGTGCCCCATGATCGTGACGACGGGCGGCCGGGGCACGAGATCGGCCTCGACGTCCTCGAACGCCTCGGGCTCGTCCTCCTCTTCGCCGGTGTGCTTGATCGTCACCTTGCGGCTCACCTCGGCCGCGATCAGCTCGACCTCCTCGTCGGTCAGGGACTGCGTCGCCGTGCGCATCTGCCCCATGCCCATGAGGATCTTGATCAGCTGCGCCATCGGCACGCTCAGCGCCTGCGACAGGTCCTTCACGTTGACCCCGGACTCGACCGTCACCGGCCCCGTCGGCGGGGGTGCCGGCGCAGCGCGCGGGGTCTCGGGCGCAGTCCGCTCGCGCGACTTCCGTGCGTCGCGGCCCCGGGCGGCGCCACCCTCGATCACTACGCGGCGCTTGCGCCCCGAGGGGCCTCCGCCGCGGGGGCGGATGGGGCGATTCGGCTTCTTGGGCCCGTCAGCCATGTCCGTCAGTGTAGATGCGCGCCAGCTCGGGATCGACGACGACCGTTCGACGCAGCACGCGGGAGAACGCTCGACGCTCGCGTGCGCGCTCGAAGCAGACGAGCCGACGGCACGTGTAGACGCCGCGCCCGGGCAGCGCCCTGCCCGCCTGGAGCCGGCCGTCGACGGCCGCGAAGCGCACGAGGTCGCCCTGGGGCGCGCGGCGTCCGCAGCCGGCGCACGTCCTCACGGGCGGAGCGCTCACGCGTCCCGATCGGGCTCCCCCGCTGGCTCCGCGAGCTCGTCCCCGGTCGCCTCCTCGATCGCGTCGGTGATCTCCGCTGCGTCGGTCGCGTCGATCTCGCCGGCCGCGACCGCCTCCTCCACCGCCTCCTCCAGCACGGCCGCGGCAGCGACGATGCCCGCCGCCGCGCCCGCGGCGGCCTCGATCTCGTCGACGACCGCTTCCATGACGGCGACGTCGTCGTCGGACGTCGCGGCCGCGACCGGCACCGGCTGGTCGGCCAGCGCCTGGTGCGCGGGCACGCCGCAGTACTTCGACCCGGGCAGCGTCGAGTTCGGGCAGCGCTTGCCGTTGGCCAGCACCGCGGCGCAGCGACCGGAGTAGTCCTCGCCCTCCTCGTCTCCGCCGAAGGCGGCCTTCGCCTCTGCCTCGGCGAACTCGCTGTCCGACTTGATGTCGACCTTCCAGCCCGTGAGGCGCGCCGCGAGGCGTGCGTTCAGCCCTTCCTTGCCGATGG